>JAZOVZ010000007.1:0-2482 GCA_045658965.1 Eubacteriales bacterium | reverse complement strand
TGCCGATGAGCCTACGGGAAACCTTGACGAAGCTAACACCGTAATGATTATGGATCTTCTTAAGGCGATTGCCAAGGACCACCTTGTGCTTCTTGTTACTCACGAAGCTAATCTTGTGGATTTTTATTGCGATACCGTAATTGAGCTTCAAGATGGTAAGGTTGTCGGAACAAAACATAACGCTTCCGCAACTGGGTTTGCCGCAAGAGACAAGAACGACATTTATCTCGGAGAGCTGAGCAGACGAGAGATTACTGACGAGGGAGCAGAGATCGAGTATTACGGAGATCTTCCTGAAAAACCTGTCAAAATTAAAATCGTTAACCATGGCGGAAAGCTTTACGTTGAGATCGGTACCGATAAGGTGCAGATTATTGACGGCTTCAGCGAGATCAAGCTCCGCGAGGGTGTGTATGAGGAAAAGGGGAACGCCAATGCAGTCAGCGAGGATATCGACATGTCCAAGCTACCACCCGTTGAGGGAACTCGATTTGGTCGATTGTTTTCGCTTAAATCTTCCATTAAGAGCGGATACGTATCCAACTTTAAGAACCGTAAGAAGGGAAAAAAGGTCCTTCGCGGATGCTTAGCACTGTTCGCTACAGTCATTGTGTTTATGAGTGCTGTTTTCGGAACGGCGTTTGGCAGCATCATTGACGCGAAGAATTCTTATAACAATAACATTTTCTACGTCTACACCCCCGACGCTGAGGTATCCTCAAAGTTGAATGCAGCGGTCGGTAATTCAAGTACCGGAATCGACTATGTTCGTTTGACATGGGAGCATCCCGAGGGAGATACTTGGGTCACCTTCCGAACAGGAACCTTTGAAACCTTCGAGCAGCTTGATTATGAGAGCAATTTCAGAACCAATGCCGTTTACCTTGACGTTACTATGGTCAAGGACAAAAAGCTTGTCGAAGGAAAAAAGGAGAATCTTTCCAACGAGGAGATTTTGATAACCACCAAGGTTGCCGACGCATTGCTTGAGAAATCCACATTGGGTTATATCAGCGAAAGAAAGGACTTGATCGGTCTTGTTTCGAGCATGCTTTCCGTTGACGGCAAGTATCTCCGTATTGCAGGCATCGTAGAGTCAGGAGAGCCCGCAATATACCTCACCGAGATTGCAATGGCTAAGTATTTGCATCAGCGCGGTATTGCTCCGTACACCACACTTGCATCGGATTACGGCGTTGAGGTAGCACCGGGAGAAGCGATTCTTGCAATTAAGAATCAACGTGCCGGAGTAGAATACCCGAAAATCGGAGATACCATTAAGATCCAGGGCAGGGATATTAAAATCGTGGGAATTAAAGAAAACTATGTCGATTATCACCGCTGGATAGAAGCAAACGGAATCAAAAAGCTTGATGAGTTTTCCTATTTTGCCGATATCATAAAGCAAACAGTTCCTGAAACAATCGACGGTAAAGATAACCCTGACTTTCTGCCTGCAGTAGAGGCTGCGATGGAAACTCGCTATTTTGAGTATTATGAGTATTTCTACTCTGAAGCAAAGGACTATTATGAGGATCGTCTGTTCTTTGAGCCCCAGTGCCTTGAATATTGGTTGTACGTTGAAAAGGATGTTGAGCTTGCAAAATATCTTGCGCTTCCGCAGGAATATTACAAAGCTTACGCATTTTATAACATGTACGGTAGATATCCTACCCAAGCAGAGCTTCAGAAGAATATAGACGCTTTGCCTGATGCATATGAGGCAATTTCGGAATACATCAATATGTATGAAAGTGAGTTCTGGTCACAAAACCGTGAGATGTCATTCAACATTAATACCTATATGGTCAGCGAAGCAGACTATGTCGCATTCTCAAAGCAGCTCGGTGAAACCCATCCCACGGCTAAGGATGCTGGAGGCAATAACATAGAATACGAGAAGGCTGTATCGGAAAGGGCAATTGTTGACGTTGAAATCGGCAACAATGACGTGATGGTTGACCTTGACTACATTTCTGATATGTATTTTACTGTTATTCACAGCACTGATCCCGATAAGACCGAAGCGTGGATTGAATCCGAATTCTCGGATCTCACAGCACCGTACAGTTACATGAAAACAATCGTAACACCGGATTCCTTGTTTGATACAATTATTGAGCAGAAAACGGAGCAGATCGTTACGAGCTTGATTACAATGGCTGTTATTCTTGTACTGATGAGCGTTTGTATGTACTTTATTATGCGCTCGTCCTTGATGAATCGCATCAAAGAGGTCGGCATCTATCGCGCAATCGGTGTATCTAAAAAGAACCTCGTGTTCAAGTTCTTCATTGAGGCAATCGTTCTCACAACACTGACGGTATTGATAGGCTACCTTCTTACCAGCGGATTCCTCTTCCTGTGCCTTGGAATGTCCTCAATGATAGCAGAGATATTCTACTATCCCATTTGGCTCGCAGGTGCAGTCCTTGCAGTCCTGTACGCAATTAGCTTGTTCTTTGGAACATTGCCGATTCTG
>JAZOVZ010000006.1:0-17918 GCA_045658965.1 Eubacteriales bacterium | reverse complement strand
GTCCTCGCATCTGATACGCAGCAATAACACACCCGACGGCGCAAACGCACACACCTAATAGCAGTGACAACATACCTGACGGACGGCAAGCGGCAAGCGAACGTGTAGTCAAAAAAGGCTCCTTTGTTGTAAAGGTGCCCTTACACAGGGCAGGCTCTGTTTAGAACACTTTGACCTCGTTCCCCACAGCCGTCCACACCACCGATAAACTGCAATTTAACAAACAGAGCAAGAGCGAAAGGAAAAATCCTTATATTCCTGCTCAATTTATTTTTATGAGTGAATTGGCGGCAAGCCGTCATGAATTGGAGGCACAGCCTTCATGATTTGAAAGCATGGGCTTTCATGAATTGAATTGCCCTGTTTTTAATGCCGCAGGCAATTCATGCGCTGCAGGCGCAAATCACGGCGCGAGCCAATTCGTGCCCATAAGGGCAATTCATTATGGGCACGCATCGACAACGCCGGAAAAACCTTCGTTATCGCGCGTGCCCATTGCCGCGGCTGTTTTGCCGGAAAAAATGTGTCACGCCACTTGCCAACGCCTGCATTCTGTGCTATAATGAATTGAATTCATTTGAAAGGAAGGCTTTTATGAAAACCTTTGTAAAAATCACGTCTGCCGTTTTGTGCGTGCTCATGCTGGCTGCAATGCTTGCAACCGCGATCATGGCTGCACCTGCGGGCATGGATAAGAGTGCCACCGAGGAGATCAAGGTGGACGGTAAGGGCACGGGCGTCAGCCTGACGCAGTATTCGCTGAACGCGGGTACGACCTACGCGGACAGCGTGGCGGGCTTGCTCAACGTCATTGAGGTTGACCCTAAGAATCCCGACGTTTCCTTCAAGGTGCTCAACTGCGGCGACTACACCTGGTCCAAGGACACCATGGGCAACGCTGCCGTTAAGTTCAACGAGCAAAACGAGGGCACGGTCATTGCGGCAATGAACGGTGACCCGTGGATCGTGTACCACACCGACTACGACGGCGACGGCAAGACCCCTACGGGCCCCTCCGTTAAGCACGTATCGGTCTCTCGCGGTTTGATGATCAAGGCAGGCGAGATCTGGGCAACCGAGCAGATCGGTGACGAGAACTATCTTGCCAAGGATGACAATGCCGAGCGCGGCACCGGTGCTGCAAATCAGCCTATTTTCGGTGTCAAGAAGGACGGCACGGCGATCATCGGCTCTCCTTATACCAAGATCAACATTGAGAACAAAACCAACGCCCAGACTGCGACGGCAGCAGGCATCAACCGTCTGCCCGCTCCCAACTCCACTATTCTCTACAATCAGCGCGTGGGGAATGAGTCCATGGCGTATGAGGATGCGTACGAGATCTACGTGGAGTGTGAGAGCTCTGCCTTTGGCTATGGCAAGACCGTCAGCGGCAAGGTTACGCACGTCATCCAGAGCGGCGACACAAATCCCCGTCCCGCTATTACCGAAAAGACGGTCATTATCTCTGCAAGAGGTAAGGCGATCAACGATCAGAAGGGCAAGTACGCAGTAGGCGATACCGTAGCCATTACCTGCACGGTCAGAATGGATAAGCTGTATCTGACCGATGCTGCCGAGTGGAGCGACGTGGTTGAGGCGACCGGCGGCTTCTATACGCTGGTCGAAAAGGGCAAGCACAAGGGTCAGGAGCTTTCCACCAATTATCCCTGCACCATCGTGGGCATCAAGCAGGACGGCAAGGTGCTCATGATCTCCACTACCACCCAAGAGGACGGCTCGCGCGCGGCATGTCAGATGAAGAACATGCAGGAGCTTGCCACAGAGTTGGGATGCTATACCGCTATTATGTTTGACGGCGGCGGATCTACCCAGTTTGTCACGCTTGAGGGTGACAACTACGTCAGAAGATGTGCAGTTTCCGACGGCAAGAACGCAGTGCGCAGCGTCATCAGCGGTCTGGCACTGGTATATAACAAGGCTGACAAGACCGTGAACAACTGCGACGTGCTGGGCACCAAGTTCCTGGACGGTCTGGGACTGGAATCCACCTTTGGGCAGGTCGAGGATACGAGCGGCCCGCACATTGAAGGCGCTCCCTCCTGGAGCTACTATTACGTTGGTGACGTTTCCTTTGTAAACGGCAAGGGCGCAAACGGCGCAGACGAGCCTTATACCGAGCTTGTGGGTATGAGAAATCCCGCATATGCGTCGGATTGGTCGAGTGAGCAAAAAGAAGCCGAGGCGCGCCTGCCTGCAACCCTGGACGGCAGCACCCTGACGCTTGGCGAGGATTGCATGCTGACCATCAGCGGCTACGCCTTTGCAAACGGCTCGCAGAAAAAGATCCTTTACTCGCTGGATCAGTACACCTGGTACGAGGTGCAGGGCGGCACGTATGCCGATGCATCTGCCGACCTTGTGCAGACGGTCATGGCAAACGGCTGGATCAAGACCGCGTCTGCAGGACATGCCGTGTTTGAGAACGTTGGCGTGGATCTGAGCGAATACAAGGGTCAGACCGTGACCGTTTCCTTTGCAGTCACGCCCGGTGCGGACGATAAGGCACTGCATTTCTTGACCATTGAAAATCTGCTTGTGCCCGCTCCCGTGGAGACCACCGAGGAAACAACCGAAGAGCCTACCACCGAGGAGATCACGACCGAAGCCGAGACCGTAGGGTCGATTCAAGAATCGACCGCAGAACCCGAGACCGAGCCCGTAGCAGAAAAGAAGGGCTGCGGCAGCGTGATCGGCGGCGCGTTTGCAGTTGTTGCAATGCTGGCATTTGCAATCGTGGTAAAGAAAAAGGATTGATATTTTTAAGCAAGGGCTGCCTCTTTTGAGGCAGCCCTTTTTTATTGTGGAAATCGGTGTCTTAATTTAGGGAACCCCACAATGGGCAAAAAAACAGAACGGACGCGCGCTATAAAGGCGTCCCCCGGGGGGAAGCTGGCGCCGCAGGCGACTGAAGGGGAGCTGCGAACTAAACGGTATGGTTGTCCGTTTGGGTATAACAATCCAAGTCCAAACTTTCGCGTTCCCCTTCAGTCGCTGCGCGACAGCTTCCCCCCGGGGGACGCCTTTATAATACACGTCCGCATCTTTTGGGCGACCATTGTGATTGCTTTTCTTAACTTAATGACATCGAGTCTATTGACGCTCCGAGTGGGCGGTGAAATGATGAAAAACCAATCCCTTCTCCCCCTACTCTCGGTTGAAAGCTCTTGCTTTTTGGGTGCTTCTATGCTATAATAAACCAATACCAGACATTCGGAGGAATATCATGTACAAAAAATTTTTAACTTACGTTATCATAGCAGGCGTGCTGCTGATTTTGTTCTGCGCGCTGACCGTGTCCTTGACCTTTGTGGACGTGCGCGAAGCAGGAGAGAGCGGGGCACCCGTGGGCTTTGCTACGCTCAATGAAGCGGTGTTTGAGGCGCTTGGGCAGGGTGAGATCAGCCTCAAGCTGTCCGATTTGTGCGGTGTCTTGATGATCGTTGCCGTGGGCGCGTTTGGTGTGACGGGACTTGTGCAGGTCATTCGCCGCAAGGGAATCTTGCGCGCGGATAAGGAGCTGTACGTCATGGCAGGCGGACTTGCGCTGTTGGCGGCGGCATATCTGTTTTTTGAGATCGTGGTTATCAACTGCCGTCCCGTACTGGAGGACGGTGCGCTTGCCGCATCCTATCCGTCCAGTCACGCCATGCTGGCGGCCTCGGTTGCAGGCATGGGTGCTGCGTATTTGTTCAAATATCTGAAGCCCAAGTTCCGGAACGGCTTGCTCTGTGGATTTCTGGTTGGTCTTGCGTGCGTGACCGTTATCTTGCGACTGCTTGGCGGTGTGCATTGGTTGACCGATATTGTAGGCGGCGTGCTGCTGGGCCTTGTCATTACCTTTGCATATTTGAGCGTGTGCGCCTTGCTTGCGCAGAAAGGAAAGGGGCATGAAGGGTAAAATATTTCTGTCGCTGATCGTCGGAGGAGCGGGCGGTGCTGCCGCGCTTGTGGTGGGCTTGCTGCTTGCACCCGATATCGCGATTTGGCTGGGGCTTTTGGCGTTTGCCGTCATTGCGCTTGCCTTGCACGTGGCGCTTTCGATTACCGAATTCCGCATGAATAAGCAATTTGCGCTGATCGAGCGCACGCTGAAAAGCCCCGTGCTGTATCAGACCCTTGCCAATTTTCAGCTGGGCAGGGACGTGGTCAGCGGCAAGGTGTATCTGTGCCGCAACAGCATCGTGTTTGCGTCGGTGGAAAAAACGCCTTTCTCTGTGCAGGAGATTCCCGCAGAGCAGATCGCGCGATATGAGCTGGACGAGATCCACCTGCGCCTTTTTACCAAGGACGGCAAGGAATATCGCCTTGTGCTGCCCGATGCACCCGAGGTCGTGGAGATCATCAGAAAAAATTATTGGAATGCATAAAAAGAAGGATTGTCACATGGGGCTGCGGAAATAGCGGTAAAATAAGAAAAAAATGAAAGCAGAAGTCATCAAGGCTTCTGCTTTTATTATGGGGATATTACGCGCATAAACCGTTTGTATTCGCGCTCTCCCCCCTGCGCTTGGCACAGGGCAGCGCTGATATTCCCCCCTCCCGGAGGGGGGCTTTGTCAGTTGTCCGCCCATTCATTTTCAAGTTGTCCGATGAAATATCGGTTTGCACACGAATTTCGGTAACTCAAGTTACCGTTGTCGGTTGAGTGTCGATTTAGAAAAACGCGATGCTACTATCAAAGCCCCCCTCCGGGAGGGGGGAAGGCTGGCGCAGGCTTGTTCCAAGCGCAGGGGGGAGAATGCGAATAGAAAGGGTTTATGACACAAATGCGGCAACGGAAACTGCGACAAAGCATTAACGTTATATAAAAAAGCAGGAACCTGCTCAAAATTGAACAAATCCCTGCCGTTTTACCGCTATTTCCGCAGCCCCATTGAAGCGTCTTTTTTATTGTTAAATTTGTTCCGCAAGCTCAAGAATCAATTTCTCGGTCTTATCCCAGCCAAGGCAGGGGTCGGTGATGGACTTGCCGTACGCGCCGCCGTCCACGCATTGCGCGCCGTCCTCGATGTAGCTCTCGATCATAAGCCCCTTGATAAATGTTCCAAGGTGCGCAAACTCGCGACGAAGCTGCACGATCTCATTGGCAATATCGATCTGCTTTTCCCATTGCTTGCCGGAATTGGCGTGGTTGGTATCCACCACCACGGCAGGCAGCTGCAACCCGCGCGCGAGATACTCCTCGTACAGCCGCTCCAGCTGCTCTCTTCCATAGTTGGGCACGCTTTGCCCTTGCTTTCCCACGTAGCCGCGCAGAATTGCGTGTGCATAGGGATTCCCCTTGCTGACGACCTCCCAGCCTCTGTAAATAAAGGCGTGAGGATGCTGCGCCGCCTCGACGGAATTGAGCATAACCGAGGCGTCACCGCTCGTGGGATTTTTCATGCCGCAAGGAATATCCAGCCCGCTTGCCACCAATCTGTGATGCTGATCCTCCACGCTGCGCGCACCGACTGCAACGTAGGAAAGCAGATCGGACAGATAGCGGTGGTTCTCGGGATACAGCAGCTCATCCGCGGTGGAAAGCCCGGTTTCGCTGAGCACCTTCATGTGCAGCGAGCGAATGGCAACGATGCCCTTGAGCAGATCGGGCTCGCCCTTGGGATCGGGCTGATGCAGCATGCCCATATATCCCTGCCCTACCGTACGCGGCTTGTTGGTGTAGACGCGCGGCACAAAAACCATCTTGTCTGCCACCTGCTCCTGCAATCTTGCCAGTCTGCCCACGTAATCCAGCACGGGGGCTTCGGCATCTGCGGAGCACGGGCCTATGACCAGCAGCAGCTTATCGCTCCTGCCCGTAAAAATATCCTTGATCTGCGCATCGCGCTGCGCCTTGGCTGCTGCCGTTGCGTCGGTCAAGGGATACAGCTCCTTGATCTCCTTGGGAATGGGCAGCTTGCGCCTGAAAGTCATATTCATACGCTTGCATCTCCTTCTGTCAATGCCGCATCTGCTACAAAACCGTCACCCAAAAGCTGTAGCTGTCTTTCGCGGGAAAGCTGCATGGTATACTGCAAAAACCGCAGATAGTACTCCTTGTACTGCTCGTCCCCAATCAAAGCGCAGTTACGCTCGATCAACGCACGCTCACGTGCACCGTCAAGCACGGGCAAGCCTTTTTCTTTTTTGTATGCAGCAATGCGCTCGACCTCTTTCATACGGCGGCAAAAAAGCACCGCCATCTCAGCATCGATCGCCTGTATTTGCTCTCTTGCTTCCAAAAACAGTTTTTCGTCCATGTTATCTCCCTTGTATCTCTTGCACCGCAGTGCGGATATCACCGTGCTTATCCAAAGCTTGCTCTGCCGTATCGGTATCGCAGCCCGTCAGCTCACAGATAATGCGAACGCAGCGCAATCTCAGCTTTTGATTTGTCGGGCGCACGTTGATCATGAGATTGCCCATGACCTTGCCCGTTTTGATCATAGCGCCCGTGGAAAGCATGTTCAGGACCAGCTTTTGTGCCGTGCCCGCCTTGAGTCTTGACGAGCCGGTAATGACCTCCGCACCCACGACGGGGGCAATGGTCACCTGACAGAGCGGATGCATGCGGCTTGCGGGATTACAGGTCACGCCCACGGGGATGGCGCCCAGCTCGGCTGCCTTGGTCAACGCTCCCAGCACGTAGGGCGCACCGCCCGACGCCGAAAGTCCGACCACCACGTCACCCGCGCACACACCGTCGGCAACCAGATCGGCAGCTCCCCGCTCAAAATTGTCCTCTGCGCCCTCGGACGCACGGAACATAGCATCCTCGCCGCCCGCGATGATGCCGCGCACCAAGCGGTAGTCCACGCCAAAGGTGGGCGGACACTCGGAAGCATCCAGTACGCCAAGTCTGCCCGACGTTCCCGCGCCCACGTAAACAAGATGACCGCCCGCTTCCAGCGATGCCGCGATCAGATCGATCGCCTTGGCAATATGCTCCGCCTCTGCGGCAACTGCGTCCTCAACCACGCGGTTTTCCTCTGCCATCAGCTTGACCATATCCAGCGTGGGCAGCTTGTCTATCTCGGTCGTGCGCGCATTACGCGCCTCGGTATTGAGCTTTTGATAATCGGGACGAACGCCATTTGCCTGACTCATATTGCCTCTCCTTAATCCTTGGGAATAAAACCTTCAAATATCATACCGTCGCGCTGATCCGCAGGAATTTCGCTCTGTGCGCGCACCGTCCATACAAACACAGGGGCGCGGAACAGATATTTACAGATCAAAAACGAGGGGTTACGCGCGCTGTCCTGTCCGCGCGCCAAAAAGTGCGGACGCGCAAGCACGTTTGTAAGCAGCGCGGTGATCAGATAATAAATCAGCTTTTTGACCTTTTTGCCGTTATTCAGGTTGCAGAACAGCTGCCCGCGTATGACGTTCGGGCGATTCTTTCTGTACCAGCGCACCAAAAGCGGATTGAACGACTCGATGATATAGTCGCCCTTATACTGCGACAAGATCGCATCCGCCACGGGGCAAAGCCCTGGCGCGGTGGACTCTCCCTTGAGCTCCACCAACAGCGGCACGCGTCCGTCCACAAGTGCAAGCATCTCTTCCAGCGTGGGAATCTGCTGATCGGTTCCCAGCAAGCGCAGCTCACGCAGCTCTGCCAGGGTTTTGTCTTCCACTCTACCCTCCACACCGCACATACGCACCAGCGTATCGTCGTGAAAGACCACCACGTGACCGTCGCACGTTTTATGAATATCAAATTCAATGCCGTAACCCGCATCCACCGCTTTTTTGAAAGCGGCAAGCGAGTTTTCGGGAGACTCCGCATCCCACAGTCCGCGGTGGGCAAATTTTTTGCCGTATCTGGTCATATCCACGCGCCTTGCGGGCTTGATCATATAAAGATAGAGCAACGCCAAAACGAGCAAAGCACCGCCTGCGATGCACAACGCCCATGCATAAGGAGGCATACTCAAACCTCCCCTGCGCGGCGCATCATGGCAAACTTGGCGCGCAGTACGCAAGCCTGGGTCTTGGAGTCGGGCACCTCACCGCGGCAAATGCGGTCAACCAGCTCGTCTAAGGGGATGCGCTCCACCTCAATAAACTCGTCCTCGTCAAGGTCGGTCTCGCCAAAGGACAACCCTTCTGCCATATACATATGAATGACCTCGTCGATCAGCGCGGGCGTGGTGTACAAGGGTCCAAGATAGGTCAGCTTCTCGCAAACAGCACCCGTTTCCTCGCGCAGCTCGCGCAAAGCCGCCTCGGTGGGATCCTCATCGGGTGCATCCAGCTTGCCCGCGGGAATCTCCAGCACCATTTTGCGGTGCGCATAGCGGTATTGCTTGACGCAGATGACCTCACCCGCATCGGTCAGGGGCACGATGCAGACAGCACCCACGTGCTTGCAGTATTCACGAAAGCCCGTATTGCCGTCGGGCAGCAAAATATCGTCGCGGTACAAATGCAGCACCTTGCCGTCAAAGATCAGCTCGCTGTGCAGTTGCTTTTCGGTATAATCCATGGCAGTTCTCCCATCTGTGTATTCAATATTATTATACATGATATTACAAAATTTGTAAAGGGCTTGCGGGAAAGAAAAAAATGTGGTACAATATAAATCAGTAAGATTGGGAGGTATGCATATGGATTATGGACAGCATACGCGCTCGGTGCCGTTGCTTGGCGAGGACGGCTTATCGAAGTTGCAAAACGCCAAGGTCGCCGTTTTCGGCGTGGGCGGTGTGGGCGGTCATTTATGCGAAGCCCTTGCACGCGCAGGCGTGGGAGAGCTGCATCTGTTTGACAAGGACACGGTCAGCCTTACAAATATCAACCGCCAGGCGGTCGCATTGCATTCCACCGTAGGTTTACCCAAGGTGGAGGTCATGCGCGCGCGCATTGCGGATATCAACCCCGATTGCCGCGTTGTTGCGCACCAAGTGTTCTATACGCCCGAAAACGCGGACGATTACGACCTTTCCGCATACGACTATATTGCCGACGCCATTGACACCATAAGCGCAAAGGTCGAGCTGATCTGCCGCGCCAAGGCAGCAGAAACACCCATCATTTGTGCCATGGGTGCAGGCAATAAGCTTGATCCCTCCGCATTCCGTGTGGCAGATCTCTCCAAAACGCAGGTCTGCCCGCTTGCCAAGATCATGCGCCGCGAGCTGGGTGCGCGCGGCATCAAGCATCTCACCGTCGTGTACTCCGAGGAAAAGCCGCAGCCCTCCAAGCTGCCTGCCGAGTACGGCAAGCACGTTCCCGCCTCGCTTTCCTTCGTGCCGTCCGCCATGGGTCTTATTATGGCTGGCAGGATCGTGTGTGACCTGACCGGTGCCAAGGCGCAATTCTGAGAGGTAAGCACATGAATAAGATGATTAAGCTATACGATTTTTCGGCAGGAACCGCCGCTTTAGTCATTTCCGCGTATTTTTGCATGATCGGCGTGCTGGCAGGCGCGTCCGCAGGGGCTGCCAATCCCCTGCCCTATCTTGCCATCCTTGCGGTGCTGGTGCTGACCTTTGCCGCCATTTGCCTGTATTACGTGGGACTTCCCGTCATGCTGGATCAAAATTCGGTACGCAGGGGCAAGGTGTGCATGGACAAGGACGCGATCAAGTGTACCGTATTTTACAGCAGACGCTACAGAGAAATGAATATCCGTTTTGAGGACGGAAAAACCGTGCTGACCGTGCAAGCCACCAAGCGCAATCTTGCCAAAGCCGAGGCTTGGCTGGGGCATGCGCTCGAAGTGCCCGAAAAGTCCGGTGTTTTCCAAAAGTGAGGCGCAGCATGAGTAACAGCAACGATCAGATCCGCTGCCCGCGCTGCGGCAAAGCAATGACCGACCGCAAATCCCCCTGCCCCCATTGCGGCTACCACGGTTATATCCCCATGAGTGAGGAGCAGATCAAGCGCACCAAGCGTATCCTATATCCCATATTCGCCGTCGCCGCCGTTCTGATCATATTGGCGGTTTGGTTGCTTGGGAAGTAACCGAGTGCATGAACAAAAAAACGCCACGAGCATGCTCGTGGCGTTTCTGCTTTATAATGGTAATTTATTGACCGATTACGACTGCTTGCTGCCCTGGGTCAGCGCTGCCTGACGGTACGTACCCTCGGTCTTGGCGCACTCCTCTGCCCAAAGCTGCGCCTGATAGTCGTAGACCTCCTTGGGGATATCGGGCGTGCCCTTGGAGAAGGTGGGAACCAGCATGTCGCCTGCCGCCTTGGGATCGGTGCAGGTGGTATCGTTTCTCCAGATCTCTCTCTCGTCCTTGTTGCGCAGGTTGGGAACTGCAACCGAAACGCCGCCCGCCAAGATCGAGCGGTAAGCGAATAAGCCCGGCAGGAACATATCCAGTGCCTCGTAAACGTCTATGGTATCGGCATTCTCATCGCCCAGAATCTTCTTGATAAAATAATACATCGAGAAGAAGTCCGAGCCGCCGTGGCCAAAGCCTGCCACGTCATCCGCAGGAGCATGCTCGGGGAAATAAGAGCGCAGAGAGCTTGTTTCATAGCCGCCGTCATACTCGTCCTTGTTGACGTACAGCTTGGCAATATGGCCGTCCATTGCGTCCTCACGTCCGCATTCCATACGACCCTTGGAGCCGTACATGGTGTACCAGATGGAGTTCTTGTACAGATCCCCGTGGATCGACTTGACAATACCGCCGTTCTCCAACGTCACCATCTCAATGCCAAACTGACCGCTCTTGCAGCCTGTGCGCAGTCTGCGCGCGTTCTTGGTGCCCTCAAAGCCAATGACCGAAACGGGACGAAGACCCGTGGCGTGGATGATGGGACCCAGCGAGTGCGTGCAATAGAAGGTTGCATAGCCGTTGTTGCGCCAATGATCATGCTCACCGTATGCGATCGAAGGCCAGATAGATTCGCAGTTATGAATGTACTCGCCCTCGCCGTACTCAAATTCGCCGATCTCACCCGAGGCATACAGCTTTTTCATCTCGTAGGGCGCGGGCATATAGCAGTAGTTTTCACCGTACGCATACACCAAGCCGCTCTCTTCGACAGCCTCTACCAGCTCCACCGCTTCCTTCATGTTCTGTACGGGAAGCACCTCGGAAAATACGTGCAAGCCCTTCTTTAAGCAGCGAATGGCAAAGGGCGCGTGCTCGTTGGCATAGTTAGCCAGTACCACGGCATCCATATCGTGCTCGATAAACTTATCAAAGTGATCGTAAAAGGTAATGTTCAAGCCAGCAGCCGCCTCTCTTTGGGCGTCCAGAGCTTCGGGGCTCTTATCACAGATGGCAACAACCTCAGCGTGGGCAGCGCGCTTGCAGTAATTGATCATGCTGGTGCCGCGATAAGCACCCAAAACGCCAATGCGTACTTTTTTCATAAGATAACTTCCTTTCCACAGTTTGAAAATGGAGGAAAGAAGGATGCACGTCGGGGTAAGCCTTCTATCCTCAATTGTATTATACCACATTGCTCCTCCATAGTCAGTAGTAATATTCCATGTATTTGTGGAATATCGTCACATCAAGGTTGACTTTCCCCGTCATCTGTGTTATACTGTTCTCACATTATGCCAAGGAGGATGCCCTTATGACCGAGCAGAACATCTGTCGCTTCGTTCCCCGCGAGGTCAACGATCACAGTATTCATACAGTACACTTTGTCTTTGAGACCGAGGAACAGATCTATACGGGTCTGCGCATCAAATCGCTTTATACCGTCTATCTGGTCACCGGGGGCACCGGCAAGCTGCACACCCAAGGGGAGGTTTTGCCCTTGGAAGCGGGCGACGTATTCTTTTCCTTCCCTGCCGTGCCCTTTGCCATAGAATCGATATCCGATTTCAAGTATATGTACATCAGCTTTTTAGGCGCGCGCGGAAACCGCATCATGGAAAAGCTGGGCATCTCTGCAAAGTCCCCGCTTTATCCGGGTTGCCAAGAGCTGATCGCGATCTGGACGCAGGGGCTGCATTCTCCTGCACAGCTTTCGGATATTGCCAGCGAGGCAGTCCTGCTCCATACCTTTGCATATCTTGGCGGAAAGCTATCGGATTTTTCCGACGGCGACCAAGGACGAACCGATCTGATCTCCATGATCCAGAAATACGTGGACGAGCATTTCTCGGATCCGGATTTCTCTTTGGAGCGGCTGGGCAATGACCTCAAATACAACAAAAAGTATCTATCCACCGTATTCAAGCGGCACGTAGGCGTTGGCATTGTGGATTATCTGCACACCGTGCGCATTCAGCACGCCTGCACCATGCTCAAGCAAGGCTTTACCAGCGTCAGCGACGTGGCGTTGCGCTGCGGCTATCCCGACGCACAGTATTTCTCCAAGGTTTTCAAGCGCAGAATGAACCTCTCTCCGCGCGAATACATGGCATCTGTAAAAGTCGAAGGCGCGTCTGCAAAAGCGTAAAAAAATATCGGACACATCATCCGGCGATGATGTGTCCGACGTTTTATTTATGCGCCGGTGCGCAAGTCCTTATGGATCACTTCCAATCGGGTACCCAAGAATGGTCTACGATCACCTCGGAATACAGAACGCCGGGAACCTCGCAGCGGATACCGTACATAGAGCCGCCGCTCCAGTCTTCATCATAGTAGTAAATCAGGCACTCATCGTTTACGTAGCAGTCGATAGAGCCCTCACCGTCAAGCTCTACGGAAATGGTGATCAGATCGCCATGCGCATAGTTTTCGATCGGAGCGGATACCTGCAGCTCAGTCCAAGGATTGCCGTCGTAGCCTACCTTTGCCAGATACAGCGTAGCGTCATCGGATACGAACAGGAAGTAGTATACAGGGCCATCCTCCCAGAAGTTATACTGTTCGTTTGTATTCTCTTCCATACCGAAAATGATACCGTTATCGTTCACGTACTGCTCGGGAGCCTTGAAGGTTGCGGTGATCTTACCGCTGGGCAGTCTGTCGTTGGTTACGACGAACATACAGTTTTCGGTCTTGGAAAGAGCGCATGCATTTTCCATATCAAACTCACCGGAAGCGTGATAGCCGTGCAGAATGGTGTCATCCAGGGGATTGAATACAGGAGATTCAACCACGGTGTAGGAAGGATTCTCAGGCTCGGTCCATGCTACAGTGGGAGCTTCAGTGGTCTCGGGAGGCAGTGTAATATCCTCTTCGGTCGTCTCGGTAGGAGCTTCCGTAATTTCCTCGGTGGTGGTTTCGGGAGCTTCGGTCGTTACCTCTGCTTCGGTCGTAGGTTCTTCGGGTGTCTTGGAATCACAGCAAGCAAACGCTGCTGCCATGACAAGCGCCAGCATCAAAACAAGAACGCGTTTCATAGTGTTTGTTCCTCCATAATGAAAAAAATAATGTGTCACGATATAGCCGCCCGCACGGCAGACTTTTATCTCACCTATCTATATTTTAGCACATGTTTCCACAATCGTCAATAGTTTTTCACAATTCTTCTTGCATTTGGGACTGCTTTATGGTATACTTTGTGCATACGATCCTTCATCTAAGGCATGGTAATCTATATGAAACGAATATCAACAGTTTTTCTCGCCCTATTGCTTACGGCAGGCTTATCTGCCTCCTGCAGGGCAAATCCCCAGGCTCCCTCCGACGCCTCCTCTGCGCTATCGGACGCGCAAACCGAGATCCCCACAGAGGACATACAGCAAGGAGCACTTATGGAAAACATTACGACCTATCAGAATCCCCTTCTGGACTATCAAGCCGATCACGCGTGGCCTGGCTACGGCTTCGGTGATCCCTTCGTCATGCGCTATAACGGCACGTATTATCTTTACGTCAGCACCAAGGACGGCAGCATAGGCATCAAGTGCTGGTCTTCCCCCGATCTGGTCAATTGGACGTACGAGGGACTTTGCACCAAGGATCCCGTCACGCGCAGTGCATACGCCCCCGAGGTCTACTATTATAACGGCTATTTTTACATGTATACCTCTCCTGCGGGCAACGGGCACTACGTTTTGCGCAGCACCTCTCCCACCAAGAACTTTGAGGTCGTGACCGATAACATGGGCATGTCCATTGACGGCTCGGTCTTTATCGACAACGACGGCAAGTGGTATTTCTACACCGCAGGGCACGGTGCCATGCAGGTCTATGACATGCTCTCCCCCACACAAATGCATCGCGGCAAAGCCGTTTCCTCGGTCTCGGTCAACGGTGCGTGGACAGAGGGCGCGATGGTGGTTTTCCATGACGGATACTACTACATCACCTATACGGGTAACCACGTGCTCAGCCCCTCCTACCGTATCCTGTACGGCGTTTCGGAGGATACCCCATTGAAATTTGATCAAATGCCCGATCACAATCCCCTTTTGATCAGCACCTCGGGCGACGTTCTTGGCATCGGACACAGCTCAACCGTCAAGGGTCCCGACCTTGACAGCTATTACATCGTGTATCACGCATTGCTTGATACGCTGCCCAACCGTACCATGAACGTAGACCGCATCGTATTCAACGGCAAGAAAATGGAGATCGTCGGTCCCACCGTAACGCCGCAGCAGGCACCCGATATGCCCGACGTGTATCACCGCTTTGCCCCGGGCTCTTCCCTGAGCGGTTGGTCTTTGGTTGGCTCGCTGGGCACGGGCAGATCGGGACTTTGCCTTGCCAAGGACAGCATGCTGATCAGCAAAACGCCCTTTGCGGGTGACTTTACCGCTGAATATAACGTCACGTCTATCTCCGAAGGCGGCAAGGCAGGCGCGCTGTTTGCATATACCGATCAGGAGAATTTCGGTGCTTGTTACTTCTCGCCCGACACGCAAAAGGTCATCATAGAGATCACGGTCGCGGGCAAAACCACGCGCACCGAGACAGATACCGTGCGCTCCTTTGGAGAGGACACCCGCTTTGACTGCCTGCAATCGCTGCAGATCGAGCGCAGCGGCAGCACCTACACCTTTTACATGAACGACCGCCTTTTGTGCACGCTGGAAAACAGCGAGCTTGCAGGCGGTGCGATCGGCTACTGCACCCAAAACGGCGAGGCATCCTTCGGCTTTATCGGCGGCACGGGTGCCGTGGGCGGCTACGGTGCGGCAAATCAGTTCAAGACCGTTTCCGACAAGGTCGGTTTCATCCCCGCGTACGAGGCAATGGAAGCCCCTGCCACCGTCACGCTCAGCCAAGGCGAGCGCGTCGTTCCCACGTCTGCGGACACCGCGCTGTCCTACCGCATTCTGGCAGCCGCAAGCGGCAAGTACGATCTTGCCCTGCTCTGCCACAAATCCGCGCATGATACCGCAAGCATAGAGGTATACGTAGACGGTCTGGCGATCGATACGTGCGCGCTGTCCTTCGCAGGCAGTACCGCACACACCGCCGTGATCCGCGGCATACCGCTCTCCAAGGGGCAGCATGTCATTACGCTGAAAGTCACCGAAGGCAGCATTTTGGCAGAAAGCTTGGAAATGCGGAGGGCTGTTTCCGTAACGCCGCTTTCGATCTCCTTTGACAAAGACACCTCGGATCCCGTATACACCGACGGTGGCTGGGAAATCAAGAAAGGCGCGCTGTCCACATCCGGTTCAGCCGCCTTTGGTAAAGTTCTGTACGGCTCACCCAACTGGGGAGATTACGAGGCAGAGGTTTCCCTAACCCCCAACGCCTCGCCCAATTGCGGTCTGCTGGTGCGTGCGACCAATCCCGGCAATCCCGCCTTTCTTGGCGCACAGCCCTCGCAGGGTGATGCCGCAACCGCAACGGATTGGGTGCAGGGATATTTCGTAGGGCTGACGGGTGACGGCGTAATCCTTGGCAAGCAAAGCTACGGCTACCGCGAGCTTTCCCGTGCCGACGGGCAATTCCGCGCAGGTCAAACCTACACGCTCAAGGTGATCTGCACGGGAGCACGCATACAGGTCTACGTGGACGGCGTGCTTTATCTGGACTACACCGATCCCCAGCCTTATATGCAAGGCATGGTCGGTGTGCGCACGCATCATTGCGCGGTCGCCTTTGAAGACCTGCAGGTCAAGCCGCTTGCATAACTTGGTAATCAAGTAAGAATATGTTCCATAAAAGAAAGGATCTATCAACCATGAAGAAAGTATTGTCTATATTACTGCTTCTCCTTTTGTGCGCATCTTTATTTGCTTGCACGACCGACAAGCCGAGTGAGCAAGGCACCCAAGCAGAGCAAACAGATCCCACCGAGGCTACGACCGAAGAGACAACACAAGAAGTGACTACCCCCGGTCAAGAGGAAACGACGGACGCCCCCGAGCCTCCCGCTCCCTCCCCCGTTACGTTGTATCAGTTAGCCCCCGAAAAGAACAGCCTGCTGCAATCCTACGTCATTAAAACAGAAAACGGCAAGCTGATCGTGATCGACGGCGGTGTTGACGGCGAAGGCAAGGATCGCCCTGCCTATATGCCCGCTGCCCTGCGTGCCATTGCGGGCGTTGGCGAGGGCGATTACTTTGAGGTTGAGGCTTGGTTCCTCTCCCACGCCCACAAGGACCACATGTACGAGCTCTCCAAAACGCTCTCTGAGTACAGCGCAGAGTCCAACTACAAGATCAACAACATTTATTTCGATTTCCCCGAATTCGGCAGCGATGAATACCCCGGCAACAATGCCGATATGGAGATCTCGCAGATCCGCGAGAATCTCAACAAGTACGGTGAGGTGATCGGTGCGGGTGCCGACTATTACGACCAGATCAACGGCGCGTTCATCAATGCAGACGCCGTTTCCAAGGGGCTGTCTCTGGAGATCGACGGTGTGCGCATCGACGTGCTGCAGACCTGGGACGCAGCAGACGGCACGTCCAATATCAATGACACCTCCATCGTACTTCGCATGACCATTGGCGAGCAGAAGGTGCTCTTCCTCAACGACCTGGGCGCAATCGGCGGCAGACGCCTGCTTGCTACCTACGGCGACGCGCTCAAGAGTGACATCGTACAAATGGCGCACCACGGCCAGGACGGCGTCAACAAGGACGTATACGACGCCATCGACGCACAGGTACATCTGTGGCCCACGCCCATCTGGGTATGGAACAACGCGGAAGGCACTTATCAGATCGACGAGGTCAGAACCTGGCTGTACGGCAAGAATTTCTTGGAATCCGACGAATACGACATCGTGGCAGGTCTGTACCAGAATTATCCCAAAAAGATCAACCGCGTTAGCGCATGGGCAGACGTGCTGGACGGCATGAAGATCGAATTCCCCTACATCCTTCCCGAGCGCATTATCGAGACCACCGAGGCAACTACCGCAGCACCCATTGAGCCCGTTGAGCACAACTACGTCAAGGACGGCTTGGTTGCTTACTACAACGGCGCACAAAGCACCCGCGGCGGACATGATACAAACTCTGCCGTATGGGAGGATCTGGTTGGCGGTTACGATATGCAGATCACCAAAAACGATGCCAACTATTTCTCCGAGCAGGGCTTGCGCGCAAGCGGCTCCAAGCACAACTTCCCCGATGCTATTGTAAACACGATCAACGGCGAGGCATTTACCATCGAGCTCCTGCTTGGCGACTTTACCTCAATCGGTACCAATTTCAACACCTTTATCAGCAGCGCAGACGACCATTTCGCACTCTTCCGCCGCAACTCCGAGAACGTCATTGAGCTGAAAACGCTGGGCAACGGACGCATTAAGATCGCGGGCGGACTTGAAAAGCTGCAAAACAGTCTGATCACCATTACCTACGAGCAGAGCGGAACGTGCTGCATTTACGTAAATGGCGAGCTTGCAGGACAGATCTCCACCGCAGCCGGCTCTCTTGGCGCAGGCAACTTCTTTATCGGTCACTCCGATCCTGCCAAGACGTTTGACACCACCTATCGTTCTATCCGCTTCTACAACCGTGCTCTGACGGCAGAGGAAGCTATGGCAAACGCCGTGACCGACGGTGTTGCCGCTAACTAAAGCATTAAAAAAACAGCCCCGGTACGAAAGGCG
>JAZOVZ010000005.1:0-45208 GCA_045658965.1 Eubacteriales bacterium | reverse complement strand
GCCTTGCTTATCAAGTTTAATTGTCCTTTTCTGCCTTGCTATCATCCAAGAACATCACCACGCGGCGATTGTTCTCCGATCCGATAGAGTTGGTGGAAACCCCCTCGATGCCCTGCACCTCGGAGTGAATGATGCGTCTCTCATAAGGATTCATGGGCTCGAGCATCACGCTCTTCTTGTACTTGAGCACCTTGTCAGCCATTCTTCTTGCCAGCGTGCGCAGGGTCATCTCGCGCTTTGCACGGTAGCCCTCTACGTCAACCGTGATCTTGACGTACTCTCTCTTCACGCCCTCCTGCTTCTTGTTTGCAGCAAGGTTTGCAAGATACTGCAGAGAATCCAGCGTGTCACCGTGGTGACCGATCAGAACGCCTGCATTCTCACCGTCAATGTTGATCAGCTTGTCGTCGTTATCGCCATCGGTCAGGGTAACGGTCAGGTTAAGCTCCATATCCGCAACCAGCTTCTTCAAAAACTCCAGAGCAAGGTACTCACCGCCAACGGTGTAGCTTGCGCTGATCTTTGCGGGAACGGCACCAATGCCGAACAGGCCCTTCTTGGGCTCCTCCAGTACGGTATATTCAATCTCTTCTGCGCAAGACGCACCGAGCTCTTCCACAGCCTTTGCAACTGCTTCCTCAATGGTCTTTGCGCTTACAACTGTTTCTTTTCTCACAATTCTATCCTCTTATCAGTCTTATGAATTTTTGTCCTCGGAAGCATCATCCTTTGCATGCTTATCCGATTCGTCCTTAAGCGGCTCAGCCATTGCGGGAGCCTTCTGATTCTTGTTCTCGGTCTTGGTTTCCTCGGCTTCGCTTACCTCGGGTCTGCCGATATAATTGCCCTTGGAGTCATATTCATCGTCGTCAATATGGTGCAGCGAGCGCACGTTGGGGTTTCTGGTGCCGCCATTGCCGCTTGCCTTGGGTGCCTTTGCGGGATGCTTGCCGTAAAGCTCCTTCTCTGCTGCCTTGTAATCCTCTTCGGTAAAGGTGGGCAGGGGCATGATCTTCTTCATGATCAGCTGCTTGATGGTGGTCAGTACGCTCTTGAACATCCAGTACACACCGATTGCTGCGGGTACGATGAATGCGATATACACGCTCATCAGGGGCATCATGACGTCCATCATGCTGTTGGAGCAGCCGGTCGCCTTGTCGTTTTCTGCGGTGGTGGGCTGGTAGGACAGCTTGCGGTTGATCTTCATGGATGCAAAGTACACCACAAAGGTCAGCACGGGCACCAGCAGCAGCCACCAGTGACTTGCAAAGAAGCCGCCGCCTGTGGTCACAGCACTCCAGGGAGTCAGACCGAAATTCCAGGAGCCGATGTTGACGCTGGGAATACCGCCTGCCGCCTCAATGCCGTGCAGTGCTTCGTACAGCGCGTCGGAGTTGGAGAAATAGCCAAAGCCCTTCAGGCTCTCAAAAGCCTCAATACCGTTCTCGCGCAGCTTGGAAAGGATCTCAATGGTGCCTCTGTCGGAGTTGAGCACGCCGCCAAAGCCGCCTGCTGCCTGCGAGGTGGTAAAATACTGCATCATAGCCGTGGAGAACGCCTTTGCCTGACCCAGCACGTAGAACGCGGGATCAATGACCACCTGATACAGCGCGATCACGATAGGCAGCTGGATCAAAAGGGGCAGACAGCCGCTGAAGGGGCTGTAATTTTCCTTCTGATAAAGCTCCTGGATCTCCTGGTTGACCTTTTGCATGGTTGCCTGGTCGTTTCTGCCGGCATAACGTCTGCGGATCGCCATTTCCTTGGGGCGCAGCTTTGCCTGCTTGATCATGTTCTTTTGCTGCGAGATCGCCATGGGGATCATCAAGAGCTCCACGATCAGACCGAAATACAGCAGCGACAGAATATAGTTGTTGGTTCCAAAGGTCAGATACCTGGTCATAAGACCCAGCACGTAACCGACACCGCGCAAGATCGCGTCAAAGAAGCCGCCCTTGTTTTCAAGGTCAACCGTGCCCTGCAATGCCGTCACGATTGCCTGTGCATCCTTGTGCGTCAGATCGGTGGGAATGGTAAAGTCCTTCTTGGCAAGCTTTTCGGCGTCGGTCAGGATCTGCAGCGCGTACGCCTTGATCTCATCCCAGCTCTGGGCAGCGGTAAAGCCGTCCTCAATGCTCAGTGTGGTATCAAAGCTGAACTCGCCCTTATCGTTGAGGTACTTACCGTCGTTTGCGGTGTACTTCAAAAGCTGACCCTCTGCATTAAAGCCTGCAGCAGCCATAAACAGCTGGCGTGCAAGGTCATTTCCGCCAAGCAGCTCGGCAAGTGCCTTGACGCTCTCTTCGGTAAGCGAGGTCTCAACCTCACTCTCACCCTGCTCGGGTGCGGACGTTTCCGCCTCGGTGGTCTGCTCTGTGCTCTGCGCTTCGGTCGTAACCTCTTCCTCTGCAAACACAGCAGGAACGGTCGCACCGATCAGCACAAACGCCAGCATAAGACCTGCAAGCAGCTTAACAAGCATTTGCCTTACGTTCGTTTTTTTCATAGTCATGTTTCGTTTTTTGCCCGGGAGGGGCAAAAATTCTTCCTCTCTCGTATTTTCGAAGGCTTTCGCCCTCTTATGGAGTATTCGCCCGCATACCCTATCGGAATCAATAAGGTGGGGCTGTCCGCGATCAAGCGGACGCGTTGTCATTTCCCTCTCGCTCGGACTTTTTCGGTTTTTTGTACCGCCATCCCATAGTTTTGAAGCCTGTCATGGGCACGGGATCGTATCCCGCAGGGCAACACGGGTTGCACCGCAGAATGCGCCACGCTGTCAGTAACGAGGCAACAACAAAGCCACGATGAGTATACGCTTCCAAAGCGTAGGCAGAACACGTCGGCGTAAACCGACACGTGGGATGCGGCTTGAGCGGAGATAAAAATTTACGGTAAAAGCGAATGAGTAATTTACACAGGTAATTCACGGAGTCTGTTCCTTAACGTACATATCCAGCTTTTTGAAGGCATGCGAAAGATCTGCGTACACGTCACGCGAGCTCATGCCTGCGATCTCGGGTCTTGCGCTGATCACGATCAAATACCCCGTCTTGAGCGTTTTTTTGCCCACCAGCTGTCTGTACGCTGCGCGGATGATGCGCTTGGCGCGGTTGCGCCCGACTGCTCCGCCCACCTTTTTGGTGACCGAGAGCCCCAGCCTGTTGAGGTATTTCTTTTCGGGATTGGCAAGCATCAGTTTTTTGGCAGCATAGTCCTTGAGCACGTAGACGGCAACCGTCTTGCCCACGAATCTGCCTCCCTGTCTGAACGCCTTGAGATACAGGTGATTTTCTTTAATTGCGGTTTCCTTCACCCTCTCGCCCCCTTTTTTGTCTTGTGTCTTTTGTGTCGATTGCTTCCGTGGTTTGTGATGATGTTACATTCGACGCGGAAAAGTTATCCGCATTTTTTCAAAGCTCCGGCACAGAAAAATTGTGCAGTACAAGCCGCAAGGGATAAAGCAAGGCGACGGCGATCTTGACGATCGTCGAGCCGCTTTGACCGCAGCGGTGCAGTAATCCGCAATTTTTCAAAGCCGGCAAAGAAAAACCCCGATGACTAAACATCACGAACGTGCATAGGCCATCGGCGGTTTTTATGTTTGATTTTCCAAAGGGAAATCAGTAAGTCAGTCTCTTTCTGCCCTTTGCACGACGTCTCTTGAGAACGTTTCTGCCGTCAGCGGTCTTCATTCTCTTTCTGAAACCGTGCTCCTTCTTTCTCTGACGCTTTTTAGGTTGATAAGTTCTAAGCATGTTTTAGCACCTCCTTGCAGTTTCAATATCGGAAGCGTGTATCGTTTCACAGCCGACATTTTCGCTTTTACACAATGACATCATATATTATAAACACAAAATGCCTGAATTGTCAAGTCTTTTTTGAAAATTTCAAAAGATTTTTTGTGTTTTTTTTACAGTTATATATCCTCCGAGCGGATAAGTACGCCGTCGTCGGGCAAATGTTTGATGGTTTTATGCCACAAAACGACCAAAAAGATCACGCTTGCGACAATGGACATCAGCTCCGCGATCGGGAAAGACCACCAGATCGCGATCAGACCGTCTGCGGTTTGTGCCAGCAGATACGCCACGGGAAGCAGCACCAGCAGCTGGCGCGCGATGGACACGAACATGGAGAACAAGCTCTTACCGAACGCGCTGAACACACCGCCTATGGTGATGGAAATGCCCGCGAAGATAAAGCTCAGCGAAATGGTGCGCAGCGCCTGCACGCCGATGCGCATTTCGGGCGCGCCCTCGGCAACGTTGAAGATGCCCAGCATCTGCGCGGGAATGACCTGCATCAGCACAAGTCCCGCGGTCATAAAGAACAGCGCAAACAGGCAGGAAACGATGGACACGCGCACGATTCTCTTGCGCTTCTGTGCACCGTAATTATACGCCACAATGGGGATTAGGCTGTTGTTTAAGCCAAACACCGGCATGAACGCAAAGCTCTGCAGCTTGAAATAGATGCCCAGCACGTTCTGCGCTGCGGTGGTCATGGCACCAAAGCCATTGAAGATCAGATTGAGTCCACCCGTCATGACCGAGCCGATCGAGCCCATGATGATGGACGGAATGCCGATAACGTAGATCTCCTTGATCAATTTCCAGCTCGGCTTGAAGCCGCGGAAGGAAAGGTGCACTTCACGGTTGAGCTTGTGGTTGATGATAATGCCGAAAATTGCCGACAGGATCTGACCGATGACGGTTGCAATTGCCGCACCCGCAACGCCAAGACCCAGACCAAAGGGCATGGTGACCGCACCGCCGAACAGCTCGGTGCCGCCCTCCAGGATAAAGAACGGGTCAAGCACGATATTGATTACCGCGCCAAGTCCCTGCGTGAACATGGAAAGCATGGTTCTGCCCGAGGCCTGCATCAGCTTTTCGATCATGAGCTGCGCGCACGAGCCAAACGAGAAGATGAGAATGATGGAAAGGTACGAAACGCCAGCCTCGACCACGGCAGGATCGGATTGGTTCATGAGCTGCACGAAGGGTCGGACGGCAAAAATCCCGAGCAGCAAAAAGAAGACGTAGTTGCAGATCGCCAAAAACATACCGTTTGCGGCAATGGCGTTTGCGGTTTTAAAATCCTTTTTGCCCAAATTTTGCGAAATCAGCGCGTTGACGCCGACGCCCGTGCCCACGCCCACCGCGATCTGCAGATTCTGCACGATAAACGCGATGCTCAACGCGGCAACCGCAGGAGACGCACCGTCTCCCTCGTACGGAATATAGGACACGAACACGGTATCGACCACGTTATAAAACGCCTGCACCAGCATGGATGCGATCATGGGCAGCGACATAGAAAGCAGCAGCTTGCCCACGGGCATTGTGCCCATTTTATTTTCTCTTGCAAGAGTATTCGACAATGTTTTTTTCTTCCTTTTCTACAATAATACAAAATATTCGACAATAACGTAAAGATTATACCATAAATACATGGGTGCGTCAATAGCCATATACGCCAAATCGGGGCCTCTATTCCCTCTTACGATTTTGCATTTTGGCATTGACACACGACACTTCCCCCGAGTGTCATCCTGAGCGACGAGCATAGCGAGGAGTCGAACTTTTGCGGGTCGAGCCCTGCGGGCGAGCGAGCAAAAGCGCAAATATTCGCCAAAGGCGAATGTGCAGCGGGATCTGCGCAGGTCTGCTCAATGTTTACTTGACCTCTGAACTGATTTTTCTCGTTTTGCTTTCCATTTGCTCTATCCCAACCGTTTGCTGTCAAATGTAACCTCGGTTAAGCAGACATTGAGCAGACCTGCGCAGATCCCTTCCTCGGTCGTGCGCTTTGGCGCACGACCTCGTCGGTTTTGTTCCACTCCGCTCTGCTGCGTTTCGCAAAACTTCGACTTCGTTCGGTCGCGCGGCGACCTCTCTTCGCTCAGGATGACACACAAAGGGATGCTCCAAATCCCCCCCAAGGACAAACACCCTTGAGCGACAGAAGTGCACGCATTTTTCACTTTGTCCGCATTTTATCATTGACTCCGCACCCAAACCGTGTTATAATTAGTGAAAGCAACACATGAAAGGAGGGGTGCGATTGAACCCCATTATCAAGGACGTTGATTTTCGCCGCGAGATTAAGAGCGCACCGCGCTCCTGCTATTTCTTTTTCGGTGAGGAGGATTACCTCAAAAACGCCACGCTCAAGCAAGCGCGCGAAATATTGGGCGGCGACCCTGCGTTTGACATTTTTAATAACGTCACGCTGGACGGACGCGAATACACCGCCGATCGCCTGCTCGATGCACTCGCTCCCCCGCCCATGATGGCGGACCGAAAGCTGGTCATATTGCAAGGACTCAACCTCTCGGAGCTTAAACAGAGCGAATTTCAGGACTTTTGCCGCGTGCTTGAAACGCTTGAGGACTACGATTACAATACGCTGATCGTCACCGCACCCACGGGCGGCTTTGATCCCGGCAGCGCGAAAAAGCCCTCGGCTCAGTTCAAAGCGATCAGTGAGCTTGCAGCTCCCGTACAATTCGATCACCCCGCACCCGCAAAGCTTGCCGCCTGGGCGCAAAAGCACTATGCCGCGCACGGGGCTGCCGCCTCCCCCGAGGTGGCGCAATACACGGTGGACGTTTGCGGCCGCGATATGTTTAACTTGGCAGGTGAGATCGACAAGGTCGCCTGCTACGCGCTCTCCCACGGAAGAGCGGAAATCACCACGCGCGACGTGGATGCCGTCACCATTCCCGCCACCGAGATCGGTGCATTTGCGCTGGCGAACGCAATTTCCGAGGGCAGGCGCGCAGACGCCCTGCAGATTCTGGACGACATGCGCTTCCGCCGCGTTGAGCCCGTGGTGGTGCTTGGCGAGATCAGCGGCGTGTACAGCGATATGCTCGCTGTCAAGACGCTTTCTGACAAGGGACTTTCCGCACCCGAGATCGCATCTGCTCTGAAAATGAACGAATTCAAGCTTGCCCGTTATCAAAAAAGCCTGCGCGGCATGAGCCGAGAGCGCGTGCATGCGCTGATCGCAGCAGCCGCCAAGGCGGACGCCGAGGTCAAAGGCAGCGGCAAGGGCTACGCCCCGCTTGAAAAACTGATCTGCTCGTAATGGAGGAATACTTATGAAAATTCTCAATTTCGGTTCACTTAACCTTGACTACGTTTACTCGGTCGACCACTTTGTTGCCGAGGGCGAAACGCTTGCTTCCACCGTGCGCAACACCTTTTGCGGCGGTAAGGGACTGAATCAGTCGGTTGCGCTTGCGCGCGCAGGCGCGAACACCTATCACGCGGGCAGCATCGGCCCCGAGGGTGACATGCTGACCGATATGCTTAAGAGCGCGGGCGTGCTTACGCAGTACGTGCGCCGCGTCGATACTCCCACGGGGCACGCCATCATTCAGGTGGATCCCCGCGGACGCAACTGCATCCTTCTGTACGGCGGCGCAAATCAATGCAACGACACCGCCTACGTTGACAAGGTGCTTGCCGACTTTGACGCGGGCGACTGGCTGGTGCTGCAGAACGAGATCTCTTCCCTGCCCTACTTGATCAAGACCGCCAAGGAAAAGGGCATGACCGTTGTGCTCAATCCCTCTCCCTTTGACAAGAGCCTGATCGATGCAGGACTTGACCAAGTGGACTACATCCTGCTCAACGAGACCGAGGGCAAGCAGCTGACCGGCTACGACGCGCCTGTCGATATTCTCAACGCCATCCGCGCGGATTATCCGTCCCTCAAGGTCGTGCTGACGCTGGGCAAGGACGGCTGCGTATATGACGACGGCGCACAGCGCCTGTCTCACGGCATCTTCCCCGTAACCGCCGTGGACACCACCGCCGCAGGTGACACCTTTACCGGCTTCTTTATCGGTGCAGTCAGCGCAGGAGAGAGTGCTGCCGATGCCATCCGCCAAGCCAGCGCGGCAAGTGCCATTGCGGTCTCCCGCCCCGGTGCTGCCCCCAGCGTGCCCACCGCCGACGAGGTCGACGCGTTCCTTGCTTGCAACACGCCTTGCGACGCCCCCGTGATCTGATATTGGCAAATAAAAATGAGGCTGATTCAAGTTTGACTTGAGTCAGCCCCTTTTTCATTAGTTAAGTTCATAAAAATATCACGCGCAAAAATCGTTTGTATTCGCGGTCTCCCCCCTGCGGTTGGCTCAAGGCAGGACGGGTGCGAGACCGCGAATATAAACGGTTTATGACAATATGCGGGTCTCAAAACAAAGAATAAAATAAAGCATATTTATTAAAAGGAGCTGCCTTTTATGAAGCAGCCCCTTTTGTATGATTTTTCAATTACTCCACCGTCACGCCCGTGATCACGGTCACGATGCAAAGCCCGTCGGGATCGTCGTTGGGAACGATGGCGAAGACAACGTCCACCGTCTGCCCCTTGTATGCTGCGAGATCGGCACACACGCCGGAAGGCGTGCCCTCTGCGCCCTGGAACACGATCTTATCGGGATGCTCCATGACGTCATAGCCCGTGCCCGAGAAGAAGCTGTTGCCCGCGTTTGCAATACCGCTGCCGGCAGTCAGCGTGCCGAAGGAAGCACGGTTGTGCAGCGTGCAATCCTGCCAGGTCTTACCGCCGTCGGCAGACCATACGTATCTTGCAATACCGCCCTGCGCGACCGCCCAGCCGGCAATGGCGAGCTTGCCGCCGTCTGCCGTCTTGCCGTTATACGCAATGGCGTCAAGTCCCTTATTGGAGTTGCTGCCGCGCGAATTGTACGCGCCGTCGCCGTCACCCATGCCGTTGATAAAATCGATAAACGCAGTATAACGCACGTTCGATATTGCAAAGCCCGAGGAACCGTCCACGTAATCCGAGAAGGAAGGCGGAGCGGAGGGCGTGTCATCCCCCGTCGTACCCTGCTCGGGTCTTTGCTCTTTTTGCTCCCAGCCTGCAAAATCCTTGTCGCAAACGATCTTGAAGGTGCGGCTGTCCTTACCGTCCATATCAAAGGCAAAGGCATACGAATACGTGCCGTTGCGGTCGTAATACACCGCATATCCGTCGTATTCATGCGCATATCCCTTGGAGTCGGGCGTATCCTTGGAGGAAAGCACAAGCTCTACCCACTCGCCGTTCACCTTTTCATACACCACGGGAGCGGTCAGCTTGTCAAATCCGTACACACGCACCGCCTTGTTGTTCGAGCCGCCCGAAACGGTAAACTCTGCGCTTGCACCGTTGGTGGACTTGAGGCTCGGCACGAATACGTACTCCATCGCCTCGCCGTCCTGCACGCTCAGCTTGACGCCGTCAAGGCAGGTATTTTGGCGAATTGCTTGCATATTGGAGTCATCCGTGGAGGTATAGAAGCCCCAAGGGCTGATGATCAGACAAAGCTTGATCTTGTCGCCTGCCTTGAGCGTCGTTGCGCCAAGATCCAACGACAGGCTGTACTTGCCGTTCTGCCCCACAGCCACAAAGCCCGCGTCACTCTTCTGTCCGCCGATCATGATATCGGAATCGTACACGATCACGCCGAGGTTGACGTTGTTTTTGACAAAGGACTCCGCCGCGGTGTCCAGATCGTACAGCGCAACGTAGGGGCACGCGTCACCCAGCTTGATGACCTCGGGCTGCGCGCCCGCATTGACCGTTCCCTGCACGGGTTGGTTTTGCTCGTTCAGATAGCCGATCTTGCGGTACGTGCCGGCATAGCCCTCCAAGGAATAGAAGGAGAAATCCTTGGCGAAATCCGCAAAGCTGATATCCGCAAGCACCTCATAGTTGATCTCATAGTAGGCGCGCAGCTCGTCGGTTTCGGGCAGCTCTACGTGGTTGTAAGAGACCTTGATGCGTCCGTCGTCCGAGATATAATCCATCTTGACGTCGGTGTAGACGGGTCCGGAGGAGATGATATCGTTATGATAATTCTCGGTTGCCGCGTACTTGCCATCTGCATCGGTATATTGCAGGAAGTACTGGAAGCCGCCGTGTGTATGCTGGGGCTGATAATCGTACCCCTCGCCCTTGGGCAGCTCAAACCAGTACGGCATGGACATGGAACGGAAGTCGGGCAGCGTCCACAGATCGCGCGCACCGTACAAGGGGCTGATGCAGCTGGTCTCGGTCGTGCCGAGAGAAAGGTGATAATAAGGCCAGAAATACTGGATGGAGGAAAGCTGCTTGAGCGGCAGCTGACCCCAGTTCATGTACAGATTGAGCACGGTCAGCTTGGTGACCTCGCCCGCCTTGACGGTCAGAGGGAAATACACCTCGGAATAAGAGGGGTCGCCCGGATCGAACACAGGCTCTTCATTCTCGCCCACGAAATTCTTGTAAATCATGACGGGAATGGGCAGCAGCATATCGTTTTCGTCCAAAATCAGCGCGTTCTCACCGCAGCCGAACGTGGTATTGGTGTACACGTACACGTTGCGATCCTTCTCGCCGCCCGTGACCGATACGCCCGCTGTATAGTGGCGGTTCTGCTCATTGAAGAAGGGCTCGTTAAATCCCGTGCCGTCCATGGAGTAGCGGTACGCACCGCGCAGCGCGTCGTATCCTACGTACTGACCGCCCGCAAAGGTGTCAAGCGGATGACGCTCGTTCTCCGCCTCGGTCAGAAATGCGTCAAACGTGTGGCTCGCATCGGTGTAAAGACGGTGACCCATATAGAAATCGTCCTTGGTCGTATAAGGATCGGCATTGATGACGCCGCCTGCGGGGCACGCGGATTGCGTCACGGTATATACACCGTCCGCAAGCGTCACCTCCAGCTTGCCGCTGTTCTCGTGCGGCAGCAGGATAAAGCCAAGCACGCCTGCGCCCTTGATATCAAAGCCCACGTACTCGCAACTCTCAAAATCCACGCCCTCAAGCGAGGTGTGCGTGCCGTCGGCATCCTTGACGATCAGCTTATCCACGGTGTCCGCAGAGATACGCGTGATCATGCCAAGGCTCTCAATACCCTGCACGGGCTCGGTTGCAACAAAGTGCAATACCTGATTGAGCTTATCGGAATAGGTATGGAAGGTTCTGTCGAGCAGCAGCGTGGGCGCGGACTGGTCCAGCTTGATCGCCTTGACGTCCTTGATCTGCACGGTGTCTCCCGTGCCGCCCACGTCAAAGCGCAGGGAGGAAACCGTGCCTGTATAATCGGTCGCGTTGCTCAGCACCAGCGTGTAGGTGACCCATTCGCCGTTGCCCTGCAGATCAAAGCGCACCATTTGCTGCGCGTTGTGTCCGGTTGCGTCGCCCGCAATAAAGTACAGCTCACCCGAAGTCGCCGAGGTCTTGATCGAGAATTGCACGGCATTATAATCGGACGCATTGTAGGAAAGCCCCTTCTTGTTGCCCTTGACGGTATACGCGTACGGGTCGGCACCGTTGACGGTATAGGAGATCACGCCGTCCTTGACGGTCAGATCTCCCACGTCGTGTCCCTTGACGTTTGCCTTGGAAATGGCAAACTCCATTTCATCCTGCACGTCCGCGCCGCCCATGAAGTTCTGCCCCATCACGTGCGCGTCGTAGTAGTAATAACCCATGCGATAGACGTTGGTGTGGGGTGCAGCGACAGACTCGGAGGCAAGGTAGCTTTTGCCGTCCGTCATGTTCACAAAAACGTCCATGGTGTTCTCCAGATACACGCCGCCCTGCGCATTTTGCAAGGAGGTAACCTGCATGGGAGCAGCGGTGGAGATGCCATATTCCAAGCGCATATTTTGGTTTTGGATGCGATAGACGCTGCGCGCGGGGTTTGCATAATATGCCTGCACGCCGTCTGCAAGGCGGTTGGAAAGCATGATGGTGTCGGCATAGGGACCCGTGAGCACGGGCTCAACGTAATCGGGGTCACCCGGACCGGGCTCGACAGTGCCGCTCTGTGCCTCGGTGTCCGTGCCGAGTGTGTCGGTAGGATCCTCATTGGGCGAGGGCTTTGGCTTGCACGCGGTCAAGCACGTGCCCATCAGCATAATGCCGCACAAAGCCATGAGAAAAATGCGTTTTGCTTTCATATTCATCGTTTCCTTTCTTTGGTTTGGAAGCGTTCTTTACCTTTATTTTACAATATCGCGCCGTTCGTGTCAATCGCGAACGGCACATTTGCCAAAAATCGGCACTATTGCCAAAATTGCACCCGCGTTTTTTACAAGCGAAAAATTTTTTGAATTTTTTTCAAAAAGGTCTTGCAAAATGCAAAACGATGTGTTATAATACACGTTGTGCACAGGGGTATAGCTCAGTTGGTAGAGTACTGGTCTCCAAAACCAAGGGTCGTGGGTTCAAGTCCTTCTGCCCCTGCCAAGAAAAAAGCCATTCGCGAAAGCGAATGGCTTTTTTCAACTAAATCCGTCCTTGCGGACGGGATAAATCCCACTAACGTGGGATGAAATCACTTCGTGATGAAATCCCGCTTCGCGGGGAGAGAGAGGACGGATTTAATTTCATCTGAAGCCGAAGGCTGAAGATTTCATCCGAGCTTGCTCGGATTTCATCGTGCGCAGCACGATTTCATTGACTTTTTAGCGATTTTATGCTATAATAAGCGAAAGAGGTGATAATTATGGCAGAAAACAAACTTGCAGATATGTCAACCGAATTTGCGGTTAAAGTATTGAATTTGACAGACGGCATTAAAGGCCATTATTCTTTAGCCAATCAACTTGAAAGAAGCGGTACAAGTATCGGCGCAAATATCAGAGAGGCAAAGTATGCCCACAGCAAAGCGGATTTCGTTGCAAAATTACAGATTTCTCTCAAAGAATGTTATGAAACGGAATATTGGATCGAGATTGCGCAAAAAGCTAATATCATTTCAGAAGAAATTGCAAAAAATGTTCTGCACGATTGCGGTTCTATCCGCAGAATGTTGATCGCCTCCATCAACACGGTGAAGGAGAACGTGAAATAAACATATGAAGGATAACCGAATAGAGAAAATTAAACAGCATTATACCATAATCTTGAATAACAAGAGCTATAAGGTTTTAAAACACAAAATTGATAGTGAAAAATCCTTATTAACTATAACAACCAAGGTTTTTGGACAAAACTTTCCTCATGGTGAAAACATTTCGTTTGCAACTGCGGAAGATAGCGATTCATCATTTATCGTGGCATGGAAAGGCATGTGGAAAGATAAAAAGGTGGAGCATTGGGAGTATAAAATTATTACATAGATCCGTTTGCAAGCATGGTGCAAAAGTCCGACAGACCTCGGTTAACTTTTTGCTCCCATCATCGCCAAGGGATAAGTCTACCCACCGACTGAAAACCACGGATCGATTTCAAAAAAATTAGGCATACGGTTCGAAATTAACCGCCCCTGCCAAAAAATCCGCATTCGAAAGAATGCGGATTTTTTCATTTGTGCCGCAGGCACAACATCATTTGCGTGCTTGCACGCAACATCATTTGAGCGTCAGCTCAACATCATTCCGCCGCAAGGCGGACACAAATGAACGATGTTGCACTCCGTGCAAATGATGTGCTTCGCAATGAAGTGGGCTTACGCCCAATGATGTTGCGCTTCGCGCAAACGGAATGAAACCGTTTGCTTAGTGCGCTGAAATAGAGTTGATTTTTAACTTGAAGTATGGTATAATGAACCCAAGAAAGGCGGTGGCACACATGGAATTTTTACACTGCGACAGAGATGAAGACCTGTTCACGCTGCACGATTGCATTACCGATCGCGTTTGCTTGCAAGACAAGCAGCTAAGCTTTGCATTCCCCGACGGATTTTGGGTGCTGCCCGATCATTCCGAGGGCATGCCCGATAAGGCGGTGCGGACGGATGCCTCCCGGGTGGAATACACCTTGATAGACAACGAATACGACGTAACCATATACGTTTTTGAAAAGTCGCTTTTCGGACAAATTGTGCGCAAGGAATGGAGCATTGGAGATCTCGTGGACAAGATTAACAGCGGCAAATGCAAGCTGGAATTTTTGTACCGATACAATCAAGGCGAGCACAACGCGATATGGAAGTGCAATTTGCGCGTGGACAAAAAGCCGTATTTCAAGGACTGCTGGATAGAGATCACATACGCATCGATCCAATACGCATGGAATCATTTGCGCAAAGACAGGACTTGGTGATTTTCTTTCCATAACCCCTACGCTACCCCATACACTTGCACGATTCACGGTATAATAAAAACCCATATTCAGAGGTAAAACATGAAGGACGAATGCTTGATCTGCGGTGCGCCGCTGCAATATCTTGACAACGACGAGCTGATGGAATGTGCCATCTGCCACAAAAAGGAAAACAGCAAGACCGCTTGCAAGAACGGTCATTACATATGCAACGAGTGCCACACGCAGGGGATGGACAGCATCATTGCCGTATGCCTTGCAGAAAAATCGAAAGATCCTATCAAGATCATTCAGAAAATGATGGCTCTGCCGTTCTGCCATATGCACGGTCCCGAGCATCACGTTATGGTTGGCTCGGCTTTGCTGACTGCTTACAAAAACGCAGGCGGCAAGATCGACCTGCCCAAAGCACTTTTTGAAATGCAATCCCGCGGAAAGAAAGTGCCCGGTGGCGCTTGCGGATTCTGGGGCGCTTGCGGAGCAGGCGTGAGCGCAGGAATGTTTGTGTCCATCGTCACGGGCCCGACACCACTTGCAGAGCAGGCGTGGGGACTTTCAAACAAGATGACCTCCTGTGCGCTCGGCGCGATCGGCGAGGTGGGCGGCCCGCGATGCTGCAAGCGCGATTCCTATATCTCCATCATCCAAGCCGTTGCGTTTGCAAAGGAGCACCTTGGCGTCAGCATGGAGCTTGGCGAGGTCAAGTGCATCCATTCGGCACACAACAATCAATGCATTGGCGTGAGGTGTCCGTTCAAATGAAACAGAAGATAGCCTTTATTTGCGTGCATAATTCCTGCCGCAGTCAGATTGCCGAGGCACTTGGCAAGCACCTGCGCGGGGATGCATTCGACTTTTATTCGGCAGGAACCGAGACAAAACCGCAGATCAACCAAGATGCCGTACGGCTGATGAAGGAGCTTTACGGCATCGATATGGAACTGACGCAGTACAGCAAAACAATTGACAAGATACCGACCCCCGACGTTGCGATCTCTATGGGCTGTGACGTTGGATGCCCCTTCATCGGCAGAGCGTTTGATGACGATTGGGGCTTGCCCGATCCCACGGGAAAGAGCGACGCGGAGTTTGTGGCGGTGATTAAAACCATAGAGCAAAAAATTGCAGCGCTGTCATGACGGTTGCGCGTGACGCTTACGCACCGCCCTCTCTCTGCATAATATACCCCAGCCCTTCCCTTCAAGTTTCATTCAGGAGGAAGACATGAAAAATCTGAAATTGACCTTATTGCTTTTGATCGCGGCTATGTGCCTGCCCACCTTGGCAGCCTGCACCGCAGACGCGCCTGTCGAAACACCTACCGACGCGCCCGAAACGACCGAGGCGACCACGGCTGCCGACACGACCGAGCCGGCACAGACTACCCCCGAGGAGGATAACGGCATGCAGATCATTCCCGATCTTGATTTCAAGGGCGGCATGCAGCTGCTCTCTCAAAAGGATCACGCAAACGGCGACAAGTTCAGCGTTCTGGACACGCACGATTTTTACGGTGGCTCGGCACAAAATCCCGTCTGGCGACTTGCGCAATGGGATTCCGGCCCTTGCCTTGTGGCAAACCGCGCACAAAGTGACGTGACCGCCATCACCGACGGCACGGGCAGAACCTTTGCGTACCATCCCGCCGAAAACAAGATGACCTTTGAGCTGGATACAAGCCTTTACTACCAAGGCAAGCCTGCGGTATCGGGCGATTACTGGCCGCATTTGCTGATCGAGCAGGATAATTTCAAAAAGTCCTTGGATGCGGACATGGTGCCGTATCTTGCGTGTGATGCGGATCGCTTGATCCTTTCCATGGATATCCGTCTGACCGAGTTTGCCGAGACCCCGATTGACGGCGACTGGGTGCGCGCGGCACAGTTTTTGATGTATTTCTACGTCAAGGGCACAGAAACCAACGATTTCTGCTGGTTTGGCGTACAGCTTTTTGACAACCGCCAAGACAAAACCAATCATTATGTCGGTTATGATGGCGGCAAAGCGGATGCTTCGGGCGCAATGATCTATTCGATCGGCTCTAAATACGTATACCGAAACAGCGGCCGCACGCTGTACCAAAACAGAAAGCCCGACACAAGCGGCGAGTGGGTACACGTGGAGATCGACCTTGTGCCGTATCTTGAAGATATGCTGAAGAAAGGCTCCAAGGACGGCTATTTCAAGGCAGAGTCGCTTTCCGAACTGTATATCGGCGGCATGAGCGTAGGTTGGGAAACCATTGCGACGTTTGATCACACCATGGAGATCAAAAATCTGCAGCTGATATCGTACGTTGACTGAAAAAAGCCGTTTGCGAAAGCAAACGGCTTTTTTCAACGATGTGTTCCGCCCCTGCGGAACGTGATGCGCACTTCGTGCGTGATGTTACCTTCGGTAGTGATGTGCGCTTCGCGCGTGTGGATGCGGAACACATCACATCACTTTGCGACATCGGCGCAATACATCACTATGGCGAAAGCCATAACATCACTGCGGCAACGCCGCAACATCACTCAAAACTTCCCCCTTGCGCGCCCCGCGGATTTGTGGTATAATGAAGCAAAGAAAGGCGGTACACGCAAAAGAACCGCCCGGGACACGTGCGAATCATTCATACCGAGAAAAGGAGTGCAAATATCATGAAAATTGGTTATTCCGTATTCGGCAAGGACAGACTGACTGACGACCTCGCGCGCAAGCTGGTCGAGGGCGAAATACAGGTGCTTGAGATCGCCATGACCGCAGAGGATTTCCCCGAGGCGGACTTTTCGGGGACGGCAGACGTTGCCAAGCGGCACGGCTTGGAGATCGGCAGCATTCACTTACCTATTGCGCCCCAGCAGGTCTATGACGTGACCAACAAGAACGCCACGGGTGCTATGGCGTACCAGTCCGAGCTGATCAAGCGCGCCGAGGTCCTTGGCGTTAAGCATATCGTGATGCACTCAGGCGGTGAGCCCTTGCGCGAGGACGAGAGAGCAGAGAGAATCAAGAGGGCGGGAGAGACGCTGCCGCTGCTTGCCGACGTGGCGGCGCAATACGGCGCGGACATTTGCATTGAGGATCTGCCCCGCACCTGTCTTGGTCGTGATTCCGATGAGATCCTTGCCATGCTTGCCTATGACGACAGACTGCGCGTTTGCTTTGATGCCAACCACCTCTTCCGCGAAAAAGAGGTGGATTTCATCCGCAAGATAGGCAAAAAGATCGCCACCACGCACATTTCCGACCGCGACGACATCAACGAACGCCATTGGCTGCCCGGTGAAGGCATTGTGGACTGGGTGGGCGTGATGGACGCGCTTGAAGAGGTAGGCTACGACGGCAACTGGATCTATGAGACCGGTCTTTCCTGCCCGCCCACCATACTGCGAGACAGAACGCTGACCTTCTCCGATCTCTCCAAAAACGCGCGTGAGGTCTTTGCGCGTCAAAAGCCCACGGTCTATTCCAAGCCCAAGCCGGGCGTGGGCATGTGGGAGTAAAGAATGAAGCGCGCCTTGCGGCGCAAATAAACGATGTTGCACTTCGTGCAAATGATGTGCTTTGCAATGATGTGGGCTTGCGCCCAATGATGTTGCGCTTCGCGCAAACGGACACGCCTATATAAGCACAGAGCAGGATCCCGAAAGATTGGAGCTCGGATTTTTCCGAGCTCCCTTTTTTGACGTTTCATCCTGCGGCGCCCCAAAAAACACTTGCAATCCTCCCCAATCCATGATACAATATAAGAAAAAGATTTATCCGTCAGGAGCTTAACATCATGAAAAAAACGTTGCATATCATCCCCCACTCCCACTGGGACAGAGAGTGGTACCTCCCCTTTGAAAAGCACCGCGTTCGCTTGGTGGAGCTGTTTGATCGCCTGATCGAGGTCATGGAGCAGAACGAGGACTACACCTATTACCATATGGACGGTCAGTACGTCGTCATTGACGACTACCTGGAGATCCGCCCCCATATGCGCGACCGATTGCTCGCCCTTGTGCACGCAGGCCGCATCCAGGTAGGCCCTTGGTACATTCTGCAGGACGAATACCTGACCTCGGGTGAAGCCAACGTGCGTAACATGCTCTACGGCATCAAGCTGTGCCGCGAGATCGGCGCTGACCCTGTCGAGACCGGCTATTTCCCCGACGCCTTTGGCAACATCTCCCAAGCACCGCAGATCGTGCGCGGCTTTGGCTTTGACAACGCCGTGTTCGGCAGAGGTCTCAACGACGTGGGTGCTGACAACAAGATCATCAAGGAAAACGGCATTACCAAAAGCGAGCTGCTTTGGCGCTCCCCCGACGGCTCGGAGGTCATGGGTGTGCTGTTTGCCAACTGGTATCACAACGCCATGGAGCTGCCAAGCGATCCCGAGGCGCTCAAGGCACGCATTGCCGCCATCGTGGGCAGCACCTCCCGCTTTGCACAGACCGATCACCTCCTCGGCATGAACGGCTGTGACCACCAGCCCATTCAGACAAATTTGCACAAGGTCATTGCCCTTGCAAACGAGGTGCAGGACGAGGTCATCGTCAAGCAATCCAACTTCAAGGACTACATCGAAGAGCTGCGCCCCTATCGTGACACCTTCCCCGTATTCGAGGGTGAGATCAACGGTCAGCTCTCCGCAGGCGCGTGCCCCTTGATCTGCACCGCCTCCGCACACGTGGATATCAAGCAGAAAAACCACGACGTGCAGCATTTGCTTGAGCGCATTGCCGAACCCGCAAGCATGATCGCCAAGCTGGGCGGCGGCGAATACAGCTCCGATTTGTTCCTTTACGCATGGAAAAAGCTGATGCAGAACCACCCCCACGACTCGATCTGCTCTTGCTCCTGCGACGAGATCTACGAGGAAATGAAGACGCGCTTTGCCAAGTCCGCCGCTTGCGGCGAGGAGCTGCGCGATGCAGCACTTGACTATCTGGCTGCTACGGTCAATACCGCGGACGCGGACGGCGACGCCGCCATCCTGGTGCTCTCTCTTGAGCCGGGACAGAGCGTAGTAACGGTTACGGCAAACGTAGACCTTGACCTGACCGATGACACCCAAGCCATTGCCATCTTTGACGAGGACGGCAACGAGGTGGCTGCGAAATTTACCTATATTCCCAATCAGTTTACCTATACCCTGCCCAAGGACCGCTTCCGCCAGCCGCGCTTTGTCAACCGCTTTGCCATTGAGATGCAGGTACAAATGCACGGCATCGGCTACCGCACCTTCAGCGTTAAAAAGCAGGCGGCAAGCGTCAAGACCGCCATTTCCTACACCGAGCGCAGCATGGAAAACGAGTTCCTTGCCGTCAGCTTCAACCAAAACGGCACTGTGGACGTGACCGACAAGCGTTCGGGACGCGTGTACGCAGGACAGAACCTCTTTGAAGACACGCGCGACGTGGGCAACCTGTACAACTACGTGCAGGCCCAGGGCGACGTGGCGGTGACCACCGCGGACGCGGCAGCCGAGATCGCACTGCACGAGATCAGCCCCTGGTCGGTGACCTTCGAGGTGACCGTGCCCATGGCGATCGACGCGGATATTACCACCTTTGTCACGCTTTCCGATAAGGTCGCACGTGTGGATTTCAAGACCGTTGTGACCAATCGTGCGGAAAATCACCGCCTGCGTGCGCTGTTTACCTCGGATATCGTAACCGAGCACGTGTACGCAGAGGGACAGTTTGACGTGGTGCGCCGCGATATCACCCCCTCCCCCATGTGGAAAAACCCCTGCAACGCCCAGCGTGCGCAGGCGTTCGTCACCTTGGAATCGGATACCGGCACAGACGCGCTGATGGTTGCCAACCGCGGACTTTGCGAGTACGAGGTACTGCGCGACGGGCGCAATACCTTGGCGATCACGCTTGTGCGTGCGGTCGGTGAGATCGGTGACTGGGGCGTGTTCCCCGCGCCTTTGGGTCAAAAGAAGGGCACGTGGACGCTGGAATATTCCATGATTCCCTACTCTGTAGACAACCGCGCCGAGGCATACCGCGAGGGCTACACCTTTGCTTACCCTGCTGCAACCGCGATTGGCACGACCAAGCACGAGGGCACGCTTGCCGCTACGGCAGATTACGTGCGCTTTGACAACGAGTACGTGCGCATGACCGCCTTTAAGAAAGCGGAGGAGCGCGAGAGTGCCATCCTGCGTCTGTTCAATACCACGGGCGCGCCCGTCAGCCTGACCATGGACGTCCCTGCCTTCAAGCAGGCGTGGTTGACCAACCTTGCCGAGGTGCGCGAGCGCGAGCTGACCGTAGAGGGTGGCAAGATCCAAATCGAGGTCCCCGCCAAGAAGATCCTGACGGTGGAGCTGGCTTAAAAATTACAGCGCTTCAAAAAGGCTGAGTTCAAACGAACTCAGCCTTTTTTTCTCTTTTTATAAAACACTGCGCCGATTGCCATGATGACGATAAACACGATGAGATAGAACAGCACGGGGAATGCAAACTCACCCCTCTGTGCCGCCTGCTGATACGGACGGATGCCGTGCGCGTACACCGCCACGAACATCATAAACAGCGCGGCAACGACTGCCAAAACGGGCATGACGGCATTCTTGAAGACGTTTTTCTTGCCTTCCTTGACGGCAAACACCGCGAACATGGGGATATACATGGCGTAGGTGGTGATGATGGGCAGCTCGGACGAATCAAAGCTGAACGCACCGAAAATGGGAGAGGTCAGATTTGCGCCGTAAAAATAGAAATACCACGCACTGCAGATGACAAGTGCCAGCACGCCCGCGTTTCCGGGCATGTTGGTCTGCGTATCCACCGAGGCAAGCAATGCGGGATTGGGTCCCTTGCCGCGCATGGCAATCGAATACACCGCGCGCGGACACGCGATCATCAGCCCGTTGAGCGTGCCAAGGCAGGAAATGACCACGAAGACGCTCAGCACCGTGCCGCCTATGCTGCCAAACAGATGCTTGACCGCGGTGGTCGCGCCCTCCTTCATGAGCACGTCGGTGGACGCACCGCCCGTCAAGCCCACGAAATACAAAATATATACCGCCATAATGATCACCGTACCGATGACAAGCGCACGCGGCAGGTCGCGTTTGGGATTTTTAAGCTCTGCGTTGATGGACGTTGCCACGCACCAGCCCTCGTAGGCAAAAACCGCCGCCGCGATGCCCGCAAACACGCTGGAGAAATCCTCGCTCCCCGCCTGCACGCTCCCTGCAAACGCCTCGGTCGTGCTGCCGCTTACAAGCCCGCAGACCGTGCCGACCACGATGATCAGTGCCAGCGGGATCAGCTTGATGACGGTTGCGCTGACCGCCAATTTGCCCGCCAGCCTCGGCGAGAGCATATTGATGGCGTACATCAGGCAGAGATAAAACGCGCCGAGTGCCATGCAAAGTCCGCCCGTAATATCCGCTTGGGGATTAAAAAGCAGCAGCGTGTATCTCGCGGAGACCCACGCAAGCACCGCCGTCATGGCGGGGAAATAAATGGTGGCAATAAACCAGCCCACCATATACGCATACTTCTCGCCCACGATGGCTTCCGCATAGTCCACAATGCCGTTGACCTTGACGTATTTGGTGGAAAAATTGGCAAAATTAAAGGCGCAAATGATCATAACGGCACCGCCGATGACCCATGCAAGAATGCCCAGCAGCATATTGCCGCCTGTATAATTCAAAATATCCTGTGCCTTAAAGAAAACGCCCGAGCCGATGACGATACCCACTACCATGCAAATGGCGGTAAACAGCCCGTAACGCTTGTGCAGTTGATTGTTTTCCAAAACGATTGCTCCCCTTGATTTGATACCCTGTTATTATACCACACATTCGGCACAAGTCAAGCACTTTTGAAAAAAGGGGCGATCCTTGCGGATCGCCCCAAAGAATATTACTTCTGCATGAAATAATTGTTCAGCTCGATATACAGCTGCTCATCCTTGAAGGAAAGCATGCCTGCATAACCGAGAATCTCGTTCATGCCCATTTCGGGATTCTCATCGGTATAAGTGAACAGCTTGAGATACTGCTCCTTTGCCACGTCAAAGCCCTCGGTATTGGCAACCTCGTACAGCTGCAGAACCGAAATCACCGAAACGCTGTAAGAAACGTAATAGCAGGGAGAGGTAACGGTCATGCCGTACTCCCAGTAACCGTCCAGCACGTCTTGTGCACCGAAATCAGTGCAGATGTAGGTGTAGAGTGCATCATACTCGTCAGCGGTAATGGTGCCGTCCGCCATGATGACGTCAGCGCCCAAGCCATCGTACTCATCAAGATAGATTGCCTGCTCAAAGGCATCAACGGTAAAGCCTGCGATGCCGGCGTACAGCATGTTGACAAGTGCATAGGAGTTCACCATTGCAAACTCATCACGCGTGTAGCCGGATTTCTCCTTCAGATAGCACAGATAGAGCAGCTCATTGCCCTGAGAGTGCATCTCAAGCAGGTCATAGGACTGGGAATAATCGGTATCAGCATAGACCTCTGCGTTATAGACCTCGTTCATGTAGTGACCGAACTCGTGGACAATGGTAAAGCAGTTGTCATAACCCTTGCCGAAATATGCGATAGGCAGATTTTCGGAATAGATCGAGGTGACAAATGCGCCGTCATATTCGCCTCTGAACATGTTGCCGTCGCTCATGAGCTTATTGAACTCATCCGAGAAGGAAATGGTCTTATCGGGGTTGGAGTTAAACGCCATCAGATCGATATAATCGTTGACCAGCGTGTTACCCTCAAGGTTCTCGAAGAAAGGATACGATGCCTGTGCATAGTATTTTTCTCTGACCTCTGCGGAAGCACCCGAGAAGCCGGTCCATGCACGGTAAACGCTCGAGAATACGGGAGCAATATAGGTCTTGGCGTACTCGGAAAGCTGTGCTGCATCCTGGTAGGTATAATCTCTGCCGTATACGTTCTCATACGCATACTCCAGATAGTTATCATAGCCCATCAGCTGCGCCATCTTGTTATTGTTGGCAACAAATTCAGCATACAGCTCGGGCAGCTGGGAGGGAGTAAAGCCGGGAGAGACGACCTCTTCCTCAATGGCGTTGTTTCTCTCCTTGAGTGCGGTGTACTCGGGATTGGAGATCGCATCCGAGTCAAACAGGAACGCGTTGATCTCTTCCTCGGTCATGCCGTAGTAGTAGAAATCGCGGTAGCAGGAATCATAGAAGGGACGGGAGAGCGTGTAGAACTTGGCAATGATGTTGGTCTGATAGTCCATCATGTACTGATAGGTTTCCTCAAGCTCGGCGTTCTTCATATCGCAGTAATATGCGATCTCTGCAAGCTGCTTCTGAGACATTGCATACATTACCAGATCATACAGCTCGGTATGTACTGCATCGATCACCTTGTAAGCGTCAGCCAGCTCACCGGTCTCTGCGTAAGCGTGCAGCGCGGGATCGTACTTGGCAGCGGCATCCAGCATTGCCTTGACCTCATCGTACTTGGCGTCAAGCGCAGTCTCGTCTTCCTTGGTGAACTTGAAGGTCAGCGCCTCGGTGTGCTTACCGTTGGACTCGTTCCACAGGCAGCTGGTGCAGCCCTCGTTCAGGCAGCGCTTTACGCGGGAAGGCTCGGAAGAGCTTTCCTCATATTGGTGACCAAGCGGATCCATGTTGGTGTACTGCATCTTACCGCAGTTGGCACATCTGTAGTCGGTAGAGCCCTTGCCCGTGCAGGTGGGCTTGGTTTCCATGGATACCTGCATATCGTGACCGATTGCGGGAATGGCGGTTTCCTGCGCCTCACCACAGGAGCATACCTTGACTTCCTTGCCGTCAGCCTCACAGCTGACTTTTACACAATCGGTTTCGGACAGCACGAATTCATGCACGTGCTCGGTTGTGATTTCTTCTCCGGGTCCCTGCGTATTGCAGCTTACGAATGCAAACAGCGTCACAAAGACCAATAAGATCGTCAATGTTCTTTTCATAGTCGTTCTCCTTGTTAAATATTAAACGATATATGGTATTGTAGCACATCCCGCACCGGATTGCAATAGTTTTTGCAATTTTGCCAAAAGAAAATTGCATTTTTTATAAATCCGCTCATTCGGACACCCACCTTGGAAAAATCATACTTGAAATCGATCAAGCAATATGGTATAATAACAGCAAAGAGTAGTGCCACGCGCGAAAGGAGATCGGGTATGCAGTCTTACGGTTTGGATATCACCCACCGCCACGATCTGGTGGGCATTTGCTATACCATGTGGTTCAACGCCGTGCTGGGCAGCGGCAAAGAAAAGGTTGAGAGCGCGCCCAACGTCACAGAGCTGACCGAGAAGTACGGCTGGAGCAAGCAATACGGCTTTGGCAAAGAGGGCGATCAGCACAACGAGATCGGCAGATTTCACTACTGGGGCAAGCCCGCGCAGGGCTACTACCGCTCGACCGACAAGGCAGCCATCCGCCACAACATGACGCTTTTGCAGAATGCGGGCATTGATTTTATCATTGCCGACTTCACCTTTGTGGGCGGCAACACGGTCCACCACAAGCAGTTCTGGGACAGCCACGTGCAATACTCCACCGAAGCGCTGCTTGACACCATCGTGGAAATGCGTGCCGAAGGGCTCAAAACGCCTTACGTGGTCATGTGGCCCAACACCCCCGATGCCTTCCCTGTTTTTTATGAGAAATTTTACGGCGTGGACAAATGGAAGGACTGCTTTGTATACCGCGACGGCAAGCCCTTTATCCTGCATTGGATATACAAAACCAGCGAGACCGACCTCTTTACCACACGCGGCATGTACGGCTTGCAAGGCGAGGTGCGCACGGGACAATGGAGTTATCTGGAGCCCGACAACCGCGCCACAATCTGCTATGCCGCGGACGGCACGCCCGAGCACGTGGGCGTTTCGGTTGCCATGCAATCCACCTACATGTCCCTGACCGACACCGCGCACGGCAGGCAGGGCGGCAGATTCTGGCATGCGCAATGGCAGACCGCCTTTGACCTGCATCCCAAGATCGTCACCTTGACCTGGTGGAACGAATGGTGCGCGCAGCTGTTCTGCGTGGACGGCAAATACGTGTTCACCGACAACTTTAACCAAGAATACAGCCGCGACATCGAGCCCATGCAGGGCGGTCACGGTGATCTTTACTACACCCGGCTTTGCGAATACGTGCGCGCCTACAAGGCAAAGGAGCCCTGCCCCGCGCTGTTTACCAACGAATGAAAGGAGTGCTGTGATATGAAACTGTTTTTTGACGTGATATTTGCGCTTTTACCGCTTGCCCTGATTGCCGTTCCCATCACCGCGCTGCTGATCCTGCACGGTGTGATGGTACGCAAAGAGAAAGCACAGCAAGCATCCAATCAAGTATCGGAGGAAACCGTATCATGATGATTGATTTCAAGCAGCTGCAATTTTGCGTACAAAACGACATGATACGCCTGATCCAGGCCGGCGGGATCGCGGCAAATCCCGACGGCATTTTCTGCGAGGTGCAGGTGGCGGGCTTTGTCAAGGACTCGCACCTTGGCGTCAAGATGGTCAACTCCTCCGAGGGGCGCAAGCTGCGCTACGTCTCACACGTGCTGACCGAAAACTCACTCGTCATCGTGCAAAAGAGTGCCTTGGTAGAAGTCACTACCCTTCTGCTCTCGCAGGACGGCAGCGACGCGGTACGCGTGACAACCTGCGTCAAGTGCGTCTGTCCTCAGCCCATTGTGCTCGAAGAGGTCTCCTCGTTCGTCCTGCCCGGCATCGGTGCGCACGACACGCCCGAGCAGCTGCGCTTTACAAAATTTGTGCAGAGCCATCACGCCGAATGTCAGCCCGACACCCGCACCTTTGACGAGCACGGACTTTACCGCATGGGCGGACAGAGTCAAAAGCGCATTGCATTTTCCAACGTGGGCTCGTGGTCTACCAAGGAGGCTTTGCCCCAAGGCATGATCTTCGGAGATGCGAGCGGCAGCGCGCTGATGTTCCAGATCGAAAGCAGCAATTCGTGGTACTATGAGATCGGTGATCTCGGCCCTACCTACTACCTCTACTTAGGCGGTGCAAACGCCACACACGGTGCATGGAGCAAGCAGCTCTCTTACGGTGAAGTCTACACCGCACCCGCGGTCTCGCTTGCATTCGGCGCGGATCTCAACGCCTTGCTTGCCGAAATGACCAAGTGCCGCAGACGCATTGCGGGCAGATGCAAGCCCGATGCCGAGCTGCCCTCGATCTTTAACGAATACATGCACCTTTCCTGGGACAGCCCCTCGGCAGACACCACGCGCCTCTACGCACCTACGGTCAGCAAGCTGGGCGTGAAATACTACGTCATTGACTGCGGCTGGCACAACGAGGAGGACGGCAATATCATCTATCCCTTCGTGGGGCAATGGAAAGAGAGCAACAAACGCTTCCCCAAGGGCGTGCGCGAAACCACCGACTACATCCGCTCGCTGGGCATGAAGGCGGGGCTTTGGATCGAGCCCGAGATCATTGGCACCAAGTGCGCAGAAATGATCCATTTTTACGATGACGATTGCTTCCTTTCGCGCAACGGCAAGAGAATCGGCGTCATGAACCGCTACTTCCTTGACTACAGAAGCCCCAAGGTCATCGAATACATGAGCGAAACCATTCGTCGCATGGTCGAGGACTACGGCGCGGACTATATTAAAATGGACTTTAACGAGGATTGCGGCATTGGTACCGACAGAGACGCGCTGACCCCGGGCGAGGGACTGGAAAGCCACGCCCGCGCTTACCTTGCATGGATCGACCGCATGCGCCGCGCCTTCCCCAACGTGCTCTTTGAAACCTGCTCCTCGGGCGGCATGCGCATGGACTACGCAACGCTCTCGCACTTCTCGATCGTTTCCACCTCCGACCAGACAAGCTACCTGCGCTACCCCTACATTGCGGGCAACGTGCTCTCTGCCGTGCTGCCCGAGCAGGCAGCCGTATGGAGCTATCCCGTAGGCACCGACACCCCCGGCTTTACCCCCACAAAAGAGTGGGTCAACGCCAATATCTCGGATGAGCAGATCATCATGAACATGGTCAACAGCCTGCTGGGTCGCATTCACTTGGCAAGCCACGTTGAGCTTTTGAACGAGAACAAGCTTGCGCTGATCAAGGAGGGGCTGGACTTTTACGACGGCATGACCGCGTTCAAAAAGCTTGCCGTGCCCTATTTGCCGCTATCCCTGACCCGCTTTGGCAAAAAGCAGGTGGCAGCGGGACTTTTGCACGAGGGCAGATTGCTGCTTGCCGTTTGGAATCTCGGTGGTGAGCGAGAGCTGCGCATTCCCCTTGCAGAGCTTTGCCCCACAAGCGCACGCATCGCATACCCCGCAGACGGACGCGGTGTGACCTGCACGCTTGATACAAACGCCCTGACCGTACACTTTACCGAAGATTACCAGGCACGTATGCTGGAAATTATACTTTGAGGAAAGAGGCTGCTATGATCATAGAAAAAGCAAAAGAAACCATGACCTCGCGTGAGCGCGTGCGCAGAACCTTTGAATTTGAAAAGACCGACCGCGTGCCCATCGGGTACGATGCCAACGGCGGCATTCACGCGCGCCTTTGCGCTGCTCTCGGTATTGCACCGCACGATATGGAGGGGCTGTTCCAAGCGCTTGGCGTAGATACTCGCTCGATCAGCGCACCCTATATCGGTCCGCAGCTGCACACGGTGCCCGAAAACCGCATGGTCAATCAGCTCGAAGGCTGCATCATGCGCTGGGTGGAGCACGCCAGCGGCGGCTACTGGGATTTTTGCGATTTTCCCCTCAAAGATGCCGAGGACGAGCTGTTTGACGCCTTCCCCATTCCCAACCCCGACCACTTTGACTACGATGCCGCGCTTGCCCTTGCCAAAAGCTACGGCGGCAAGTACGCCCTGTACGTAGGCGACCCCGGTGTGCCCGATATCATCAATTCCAACGGGCGCATCATGGGCATGGAAGACGTGCTCTGCCACCTGATCCTTGACGACGAGGCGGCTATGAACTTTATGCGCCGCCGCGCCGCATTTCAACTGGCGGTCATGGAGCGCACCTTGGACAAGTGCCGCGGCTACATTGATTTCGTGTGGCTTGGAGAGGATCTGGGCACGCAGATCGCACCCATGATCAGCCTTGACCTCTACCGCGAACAGATCAAGCCCATTCATAAGCAGTTTATCGATCTTGCCGCCGCGAACGGTCTGCCCTCTATGATGCACTCCTGCGGCAGCAGCTCGTGGGTATATGAGGATCTGATCGAGCTTGGTTTGCGCGGTGTGGACACCCTGCAGCCCGAGGCTGTCAATATGTCGCCCGCATATCTTGCCAAGCAGTTTGGCGGCAGGCTCAACTTCCGCGGCTGTATCTCCACGGCGGGGCCCCTTGCCTACGGCACGGCAGAGCAGACCGAGCAGGTCTGCAAGGAAACTCTTGAGACCATGATGGCAGTGCGCGGCTATCACTTTGCACCCACGCACGCCATTCAGGACAACTCCCCCGTGGAAAACGTGCTCGCCATGTACCAATCTGCACACAAATACGGACAATATTAAGCGAAAGGCGGTATTAGTTATGATCACTCCCACTCTCCCCGAATACATGCTGACCTACCCCACCGTGTTTGCAGTGGGCGATCAATACCAGATCTTTATGCCATTTTCCGACGAGGTGATCGTATGGGTCAAGGTAGGCGAACACACCTATTATGACCATTGCAACGGCGTTTTGCGCTCGCGCACAAATATGCACCGCGTCACGTTGCCTATGTCGGTTTTGGACGAGGCGAAGGAATACACCGTGGTGTACCGCAAAATGATCGACCGCGCGCCCTACTTCCCCAAAAGCGAGGACGAGCGCACCCTGACGCTGCCCTTCAAGCCGATCCGTGACGATGGGGACATCAACCTCTACCACGTCTCGGACGCGCACAACCTCGTTGCCGAGCCGGTTGCGGCAGGGCAATTCTTTGGCGACGCGCTTGACCTGCTTGTTCTCAACGGGGACATTCCCAACCACAGCGGTGACGTACGCAACTTCAACGCCATCTGTGAGATCGCGTCGGGTATCACCAAGGGACAGCGTCCCTGCGTCTTTGCACGCGGCAACCACGACACGCGCGGCATTCACGCAGAGGATATGCCGGACTATATTCCCATCAAGGACGGCAAAACCTACTACACCTTCCGCGCAGGCTGCGTGTGGGGTCTTTTGATGGATTGCGGTGAGGATAAGCCCGACTCCTGCGCGGAATACGGCTACACCATCTGCTTCCACGACTTCCGCTTGGAAGAAACCGCATTTATCAAATCGGTCATTGCCAATGCGGACAAGGAATATAACGCCCCCGGCGTCAAGCACCGCCTGATCATTTCGCACATTGCATTCTCTCACGTCTGCCAGCACCCCTTTGACATTGAGCAGGAGCTTTACCGCGAATGGACGCAGCTGACGCACGCGATGCACCCCGACCTGATACTGTACGGACACCACCACACGGTCAAGATCTGCCCTGCGGGCTGTGATTTTGACAACTGGGGACAGCCCTGCACCGCCGTCATCGGCTCAAAGCCCATCTTTGACCGAGAAAACGGCAACGGCTTTATCGGCTGCGGCATAACGCTGCACGCGGACGGCACCAAACGCATCGTCTTCAACGACCACAAGGGCGAGATCCATACGGATGAGATCATCAAATAAGTAAATGCAAGCAGGCAGAGCCGAACGGCTCTGCCTGTTTTGCATGGGGCAACCACCCCGTAGGGGAGCATTCCATATGCTCCCCCATGAAACGCATCCCAACATTTGTAGGGGAGGATATTATCCTCCCGCACGTAATGAGATAGGTGAGCGTTCGGGGATCACAATCATAAGCCGTTCTCCGGCGGGAGGATGATATCCTCCCCTACAACATCAAAAAATCGTTTGTTCAAACCAAGATTTTTATTCACCCCTATTGACACCTCGGCTTGCATATGCTATACTATATATCGTATTACGATGCATCTTGTTACGATGCTCGCGAGAAAGGAGTGATACGCATGAAAATCAGCAAAGAATTACTCAAAGGATCTACCAGCACAATGGTTCTGCAACTGCTCTCCGAGCAGGATATGTACGGCTATATGATCATAGGACAAATCGAAGCCCGTTCCGATTCGGTTTTCCGCATGAGCGAGGGCTCGCTCTATCCTATCCTGCACGCAATGGAGAAGGACGGATTATTGGAGGCTTACCGTCAAGTCAGCGATAGCGGCAAGGAGCGCAAATACTATCGCATCACAGCCAAAGGTCGCATGCAGCTCAGCCTCAAGCTCGATGAATGGAAGCTGTTTTCAAGCAGTGTTTCCAAGGTGCTCGGGCATGAGTAAGCCCGAGCTGTCTGCCGAGCAAGAAATGCGGTTGGCGGCAAGGCGCATCTGCCGAGGCATTCACGCCAAAAAAGCAAGGCGGGACGCAGAGCAGGAATACCTTGAGCACATGGAAGACCACTATTACAGTCTTTTGCTGGGTGGCTATTCCCAAGAAAAAGCATTGCAAGCAGCAATCGAAGCAATCGGGCAGCCCGACGAGCTTTGCCATATGCTTGCATCGGTGCACAACCGATTGCCCGCAGATTTCGGCAAAAGGCTTTTGGTGTTGTGTGCTCGCGCACTCATCGCCGCTTTTGTAGGTGCTGTGCTGTGGGGGTGGGGGGGTGCTCGATTCGCACCCGATCACTTATCTGATCCCTGCGCTCATTTTCGCAGGTCTTGCTCCGTTGCGATACGCACGGGCAATATGCTTGCGCATCAAAGCCGTGCACCGCATTAAGCGCACGTGCCAACAAAACGGACTGCATATTGAGCGGCAGGCTTCACCGATTTTATCTGTATTTCTCCCCGCAAGACAGCCCGAATGGATCATTACCTCAGAAAAAACAACCTACTGTGTCCACTTTCTTGCCTGCCCTCACCGCAGCGCCACCTTGCATTTTTTAGACAGCTACGCCTATACCTTGACACTGACTCACGGACAAGGTGCGCGATTTGCCGACCGCTCCCCCTTTCGCTACAACTTGATAAAAACGCCCGATCAAACCTATAGTGAGCAAAGCTATCGGTATCTCTTTTTCCCGATCGCACCCGAATATGCGTCCGATACGGTCAAGCGAATCTTGTTGATCAACCCCGTTCCGTCTTTGATCAGCTATCAAAGTGGAACAACTGTGGAATATGCGGGCAACAAAGACACGGTTTTCGGCTTTACAATTTGCGACGGCTCGCATTTTGTGCAAATGCTATCATCCGGAAAGGAGCAGATATGAAACAATTTTTCAAGTATTTTATGCCTTACGCCGCCATGAGCGCGGTAGTCATTGTATTGCTGCTGCTTTTGGGCAATCCCATTTTGCGCACGGTAATCAATGCGGTTGTGGGTGAAGCGTGGGGCAAGATCATTGCAGGCTATGCCATGGGGTTGATCCTGCCCGCCGTTCTGTTTACGGTTTTTCACACGTGGCGCATACGCAATCAAAAGCTGCGCCGCGATTATCTCAACACCATGCGCGATATTTCATATGACCCAAAAGAGGATAAACGTCGGATACGCAAAAGCAAGGACTTTTTCATGGAACTTGGAGGCATGGCAGCTGTTTCGTTACTTTTAGCTATTTGCTATATGCCGCTTTATATCATTGTCTTCCCTCTTTTCATTCCGTTTGATCTTTGGTCTTGGAGACGGGTTCACCGGATTTGGATACAAAAAAAATATGAAAATTAACACACAAAAGGCAGAGCCGAACGGCTCTGCCTGTTCTCTATTTTGTTGTAGCGGGAAGGAGGAGCAAGCCCCAATGTCATTAATTTAAGAAAAGCCTTATTGAGCAAGCGAGCGGAACGGATACGTACTATACAGGCGTCCCCCGAGGGGAAGCTGTCGCGCAGCGACTGAAGGGGAGTTACGGACGAAACAGCATGGTTGTCCGTTCGGATATCACAATTCAAGCCCAAGCTTTCGCGCTCCCCTTCAGTCGACTGCGGCGCCAGCTTCCCCCCGGGGGACGCCTGTATCACGCGCATCTGCGTCGTTCGGTTGTCCGTTTGGCTAACGCTTCCTTAATTTAATACCATTGACACAAGCCCATGACCTACAATTCCCCCGTCCGCAGATGCGCGGACGGGGGATTGCTATATAATTGCATCAATACCCATAGCTGAAATTCAGGCTGCCTATGGGGGCGGCATCGCCCGTGGAGTACAGGTTTAAGGGATCGTTTTCCATATCCTGCACGTTATCGGTCACCTTGAACTCGATCTGATAATTGTGCTCGTCAAGTCCGATTGCAGACAGCGGCACGCGCACGATCATAACCTTGCCCATGACGCTCACGTCCGCCTCGCCCACGCTCTGTCCGTTGGCGGCAAGAATCGCGCTCTTACCTCCCGAAACCTCGCGGTTGATGACGTACTCGTACCCGCAGAACAGCTCATCCTTGGCGTTTGCGGTCTTGAGCCACAGATTCATCCAGCCCGTATCGCTTGCTTGGTGTGCCGTGATATCCTCGGTGCACGCGATGCGGAAATACAAATACTCGGCATCGTGCAAAATGCTGATCGAATCAATATCGTTTCTGCCCGTGGTATCGGTATAGACCAGATCCCCTGCCATTGCCTTGAAATTGCGGTCTGCGCACTCGCCCGTAAAATCACGGTAGGTAGGCGCGCCTGCCCACACGGCATCGTCGGTGGTGATGTCGGGCGTGGCGGCGGGATACTCGTAATGCACGGCGGGCGCAAAATTATCGTTGTGGATATTCATGATGGTCTGGAAGTAGGCGTAATCCTTCATGCCGGACGAGCGCGAGGGCTCGATATCGCGTGAATATTCCGCATTGAAGGTATCCACGGTGTAATACTCACGGTCATTTTGACGGATCTTTTCCGCCACCCACTCGTTCCAGCCCGTCAGGAACACGAAACGCGCATCGGTCGCCCTTTGCTCGGGCGTCATGTCCAGCACGGTATTCCATTGCGCCTGGAAATTGAGGTTCTGACGCCAGTTTTCGTGGTCGTTCTCGCCCTTCCATTTGCCCTTGACCTTTTCGGTGGGATGCCAGCCCCTGCCGCGCGAATTTTTGGTATCGGTCATATTGACCGTCACGTGCTGCGCAATGGACAGATTGATCCAGCCCTCTTGCGACGTTTGCGGATACTCAAACGAGATCCACGGCGCACCGTATTCGTATACCGGCTCGTTGACGGGTGCGGCGATAGGCCATTGCGTGACGCGGAAATCAAAGAACTCGGCAAAGCCCTTTTCCTGCGCATTACCGGACGAACGGAACGCCGCTATGACGTTATCGGGCGCTATGATCATGGGCTTTTCGGGGTCATTGGGCGTAAACCACAGCGACTTGTAGGTGTCTTCCGCATAGAAAATATTATATACCTGCTTGAATACAGCCGTGTCCGCACCGAGATCGTGCTTGCCAAGGTAATACACCACGCGCGGCACGTCCCAGCCCGCCTCTTGATACTCAAGCAGAATATCAAACAGCACAGCCGTCACGTTTTCGTACAGCACGTTATTGGAGGTGTCCAGCACGATAAAATCCACACCCGCCATGGTCAGCATTTCAATCTGCTTGCGCATGACCCAAGGATCGCGGCTGTCGTAATATCCCCACACCGGCTCGCCCCAGAAATGCGCAGAGCCAACGGGGGTGATGGGCGTATTGAAGCGCGTAAACGCCTTGTTGTACGTGCCCTCGTACGTAATCAGATTGACGTCGTAAATACCCGTATGGTTGGCATGCTGACCTAAGGTCAGAAAATAGAACATGCCCACGTAGCGGTCGGAATTGACCTTACCGTCCACGGGCAGGATCACGCGACCGAAATCATCCGTGCCCACGATATTCAGCACGCTGTATTCTGCAGCACTCAAGCCGCGCTCATCGGGCACGCGCTCGACGGCAGGCTGCGCGTCGGGTTGCGTTTCGGGCTCGGTTGCAGCATCTGCCTCGGTGGTTTGCGCTGCGGTATCTGCGGGCTTCTCGACAGGCGCGTCGGGCTTGCAAGCAACAAGCACACAAAGCAGCATCAACAGTGCAAGTAACGCACAAAGAATCTTACGCATCTCCGTCCTCCTTTCTGCCAAACGCAAAGCCAACAAAGCAAAGCAATATCATACCTGCAGGCGCAAGAGAAGCACCGCAGCCTTTTTTGATGGCAGGCTCGGGTACGAGGTTGTCGGCATCCGTCTCGGGAGCAGCCTCGGTTGCGGGCTCGGTTTTTGCTTCAGTCACAGCTTCGGTGTCCGCTTCGGTTTCGGTTTCGGGTGCGGACTCGGTTTCGGGTGCGGGCAGCACCGTCACCTCATACGTTGCCACCATGCCGTCGTATTCCACGGTCACCGTCGCCTCGCCGGGCGCGGAGAAATCATAGCTGACCATGCTCTCCAGCAGCATCATATCAAGACCCGCACCGTTTGCATACGACACGTGCACGACCAGAGAAGTCATGTCAATGCGCTCGCCCACGTAATACGTGTCCTTATACCCCGGCAGCACACTCATGCCGCCCATGTCAACGGTGATCTCGTCCGAGGTATTGATTGTAAACGCAAGAGGCTCCAGCACCAGCGTGCCGTCCACGGGCGTGTAATTGTTTCTGTTTGAGCCCGCCCAGTTGCCCCAGTCGTCCTTACTCCAGTTCATCCAACGAAAACCGGGGAGAATGACGATCTCGTACTCGTTTTCCTTCAAAGCCGCAAGATACGTGGGGTTATCGATATGAAAGATCATGGTGTCGCCGTAGAAATTGAAGCGCGCCACCTTGCCCTGCTTGACCAGATCCGTGACCGTCACGCCGTCAATGGTGACAAGGTCGCCCAAAGTCTTGCCCGGAATTGCCGAGGGGCAAAGATCGACCGCGGAAATGGCTTTGAGGCTTTCGCGATCCTTGCGCTCAAATCTGACGCGCAAAGCACCGTCACCGCCCGGCATTGTCCCCACCTGCACAGCGGTAATGCCTGCCTTTTGGTTGACGGGAAAATGCACGTCGTGCTCCAGCGTCAGCGCGGAAAGCTCCTTGTCAATACCCGAAGGGGAGCCCGCGCACCACACAAAGCCCGCCTTGACGGTAATGGCAGTAAAATCCGAGGGCTTGAGCTTGGAGTGATCGTCCATGTGGAAGCGCAGATTGAGATAGATCGAGCCGTCGGGCCCGCTCTCATAGGTATAGCAGGTGCGCTTGAGCGGCAGATCGCCCAGCATGTCCTTGACTTCTTTCACGGTCATGTTCTCATATGCCACGCCGTCCTTGACAAAGCTGACCAAGATCTTATCGGTATTGTGGTCAAGCCCGTTATCCCATGCGTCCTTGGTCAGACCCTGCACGTCTCCCGGCACGCTGAAGGTGACCTGTCCATAGGTCGTGCCCTCGGGTGCAAACGGCAAAGAGTAGCAGGGCTGCATGCTGACCGCATCCGCAGCGGATACCGCCATGGGCACAAGAGCGCAAAGCATGGCAGAGATGAGCAGCACGCATAAAAGCAAACGTTTTTTCATAATGACCTCCCTTGATGTATTCTGTTTTTATTTTACAACAAATGCGCCTCCGTGTCAAGCAAAAATCCCTATTCTCTCTTGCAAGCGCGGGAAAGGTGTGCTATAATGGTGGCATATCGTAGGGCGGTGGCTTGCTCCAATGTCATTCAGTCAAGAAAAGCCCACAGCAAACAAGAGAACGGAACGGGTGCGCCCAAAAGGCGTCCCCCGAGGGGAAGCTGGCGCCGAAGGCGACTGAAGGGGAGTTGCGGGCAAAACGGCACGGTTATCCGTTCGGGGATAATAGTTCAAGCCTAAACTTTCGCATTCCCCTTCAGCCGCTGCGCGGCAGCTTCCCCTCGGGGGACGCCTTTATAACGCGTATCCGCGTCATTTGCTTGCCCATTGCGGTGGCACTTTCTTAACTTATTGACATTGAAGCAAGACAGTGCCCTACGATCTTTTTGCGCATTCCCATTGACTCGCTTCCGCTTTTATGCTATAATTCTCTATAAGATTTGACATCGAAAGGGAACTCTGCCATGCAACACAACTACCGCCGCACGGTTGCGGCTTGCTATGCGGTCAACATCACCATGAGCGTGATCGGCAACCTGCCGCCGCTGTTGTTTTTGACGTTTCACGAGACGTACGGCATCTCGTATTCGCTGCTCGGCACGCTGGTGCTGATCAATTTCTTTACGCAGCTGACCGTGGACTTGATCTTCTCGTTCTTCTCGCATAAATTCAACATTCCGCTGACCGTTAAGCTCACGCCTATCATTGCCATTGCGGGTCTTTCGCTCATGGCGCTCGCGCCCGTGCTGTTCCCGAATGCTGTGTATCTGGGTTTGGTGCTTGGCACGGTGGTGGCATGCTCGGCAAGCGGACTTTGCGAGGTACTGATCAGCCCTGTGATCGCTGCCATCCCTGCCGAAAATCCCGATAGGGAAATGAGTAAGCTGCACTCGGTGTATGCTTGGGGCGTTGTGGGCATGGTGGTGGTTGCCACCGCGTTTTTGCTGCTTGTGGGCAGCGAGCATTGGCAATGGCTGGTGTTCTTGATGACGCTTGTGCCCATCACGGCTGCCATTCTGTTTGCGCGTGCACCCATCCCGCAGATGCAGACTCCCGAAAAGACTGCGGGAGCGGTGCATTTTATGAAGGATAAGACGGTTTGGCTGTGCGTTTTGGCAATCTTTTTGGGCGGTGCTTCCGAGTGCACCATGGCGCAATGGGCGTCTGGGTATCTCGAGCAGGCACTTGGTCTGCCCAAGGTGCTTGGCGACCTGCTTGGCGTGGCTTGCTTCTCGGTAGCCCTTGGCATGGGCAGATCGCTCTTTGCCAAGATCGGTAAGTACCCCTCGCGCGCGATCTTGTGGGGCGCGATGGGAGCGGTTGCTTGCTATCTGATCGCCGCACTCTCGCCCTTTGCCGTTGTTGGCTTGCTTGGTTGCGCGTTTACCGGCTTTTGCGTGTCTATGATGTGGCCGGGCAGCCTGCTGGTCGCATCCGACCGTTTCCCGACGGGCGGTGTGTTGATCTTTGCACTCATGGCAGCAGGCGGCGACATGGGCGCATCGGTAGGCCCGCAGCTTGTGGGCGTGGTGACCGATATTGCCATTGCAAATCCCACCATCAGCGCGTTTGCCGAGAGCTTGCAGCTTGCGCCCGAGCAGCTTGGCATGCGACTGGGCATGCTGATCGGCATGCTGTTCCCGCTTTGCGCCATTCCCGTATATGCACATTTTCGCAGACAAGATAAGAAAAAGGAGCGTATCGCATGAGCAAGAGCATGAATTTTGCACATAATCCCATCCTCGCGCCCGAGATCTTTGTTCCCGACGTGGAAGCCCACGTGTGGGAGGACGGCCGCATTTATCTGTACGGCTCGTTTGATATCCAAGGGCGTCGCAGCTTTTGCAGTGACGTGCATCACGTATATTCCTCGGACGATATGGTGCATTGGATCGATCACGGCGTGGTCTTTTCGCTTTCCGATTCCACCTGGGCAAAGGATTGCGGTGCGCTGTACGCGCCCGATTGCGCCTTTCGTGACGGCTGGTATTACCTCTATTACTGCGTGCCGGACGGCAGAAACGGTGTGGCAAAATCGCAAAGCCCGACGGGACCGTTCGTTGACGTGGGACTTTTGGAGGGCGTGTGGGGCATTGACCCCGGCGTGCTGATCGACGATGACGGGCAAGCCTACCTGTACTGGGGGCAGATCACTTGGGGCAAGGTGGCAAAGCTCAAGGAAAATATGGTCGAGATCGAGCCGGACAGCATCGTGGAGTGCCCCTTGACGGTTGCGGAGCACGAATTTCACGAGGGTAGCTCGGTCAAAAAGATAAACGGAAAATACTATTATTTGTTTGCCGATACCCACCGCCACGGTGACCCCAACCGACCCGACGGCAGACCCTCCTGCCTTGGCTACGCCGTGTCCGATCACCCCATGCACGGCTTTACGTACGGCGGCGTGATCATTGATAATTTCTGTTGTGACCCCGGTGTGTGGAACAACCACGGCAGTATGGTTTGCTTTAAGGGGCAATGGTACGTGTTCTACCACCGCTCCACGCACGGTGCGGACTATTCGCGCCACGTGTGCGCAGAGCCCATTTATTTCGATGAAAACGGTATGATCCCCGAGGTCAAGCAGACCACGCAGGGCGCAGGCGCGCCCATCGCGGCAAGTACGCTTTTGCCCGCAAATTTGGCGTGCGAGCTGAGCGGTAACGTGCGCATTGCGGGCGATGAGAACTCCTTGCACGTGCTTGCGCTGACCGAGGTGCACAACGGCGACACCGCAACATACCGCTACCTTGATTTTGACGGCGAAAACGCGTTTTCCATCCGCCTGCAAGCGGATGCCAACTGCCGCGTGGAGCTGTATCTGGACGGCAAGTATCACGCGGATTTCAAGGTGGCTGCAAGCACGGAATACGCGACTGCGCGTGCAAGCATTGCGCCCGTTTTCGGCACGCATACCTTGACGATCAAGCTGTTTGGCGGCTTTTCGTGTGCTGCGATCGATGAATTTTGTTTTTATAAAAAGTGAGAGAAATATGAGAATTTGTGACCTGCATACCCATTCGGTGTATTCGGACGGCACCTGCACGCCTGCAGAGCTGATCGCACTGGCGCGTGAAGCGGGACTTTCCGCTATTGCGCTGACCGACCATAATACCGTTTCGGGGATTCCCGCGTTCCTTGAGGCGGGGAAGCGTTCGGGCGTGATTACCGTACCGGGCATTGAGGTGTCCTCGGAGTTTATGGGCACCGAGCTGCATATCGTGGGGCTTTTTCGCAGCCTTGACCGACTTGACGCGGTTGAGGCATACGTGTCCGACTACCTTGTGCGCAAGGATCAAAGCAATATCGATCTTTGCAGCAATCTGTGCGCAGCAGGGTATATCGTATCGTATGATGAGATCAAGGCAGCCACGCCCGACGGCGTGGTCAACCGCGCACTCATCGCTGCCGAGCTGATGAGAAAAGGTTACGTCGGCTCGATCAAGGAGGCGTTTGCCTCGCTGCTTTCCAAAAAGGGCGGCTATTATCACGAGCCCCAAAAGCTTGACGCCTACGAGGTGATAGGGAAGCTGCGGGAATTTGACGCGATCCCCATTCTTGCGCACTCGTTTCTCTCTATGGACGAGGATATGCTGCGCAGCTTTTTGCCGCGCGCCAAGCAGGCAGGGCTTGCAGGCATGGAGACCGATTACGCGACCTATGACGCAAATACAACGCAAAAAGCGCGCGCCATTGCCGCAGAGTTCGGGCTTTTGCCAAGCGGCGGCAGCGATTTCCACGGCACCAATAAGCCCGATATCCGCGTCGGTGTCGGTAAGGGCAGCCTTGCCGTGCCGTTTGAATATTATGAAAAATTGATGTTAACATAACCGTAAGGGCGGATTTCGGATCCGCCCTTTTTCATGCCTACCGTAGGGGCGAGAATTTCGGCATAGCCGAAATATTTGGTCGTCCGTGCCTATTGATTTTTTTTGTGAAAACCTATTGACAAACCTGATTGCATATGCTATACTACAGACAGTACAGATAGTACAGATAATACAGACAGGAGGGGATGACGATGAAATTTAACTTTTCCGGCAATCAGGATATTTATTTAGAGATTGCCGAGCGGTACAAGGAATACATCAGGCAGGGCGTTTTGCAGGACGGTGAAAAGCTGCCCTCGGTGCGTGTCGCGGCGGGTGAGCTTTCGGTCAATCCCAACACGGTTGCCAAGGCGTACGCCAAGTTAGAGCAGGACGGCTACATCACGTCCTTGCCCAAAAAGGGCGTTTACGTCACCTATCGGGGTAAAGAAAAAGCGGGGCAGGCGCAAAATGCCGACCTTGCACTGATTTGTGCCATGCGTGACCGTGGCGTCAGCAAGCAAACGATTTTACAATGGATAGAGGAGGCGTACGGAGAGCATGATTGAAATCAAACATCTTTGCCATGATATTGGCGGAAAAATCATATTAAGGAACGTTGACCTGACCTTGCAGGAGGGCAGCGTGATGGGCCTTGTGGGCATCAACGGTGCGGGTAAGACCACGCTGCTGCGCCTGATCTCGGGTGTATTTGCCGTTGAGCAGGGAATGGTATTGATCGACGGTATTCCCGTGGATCGGGAAGATGCGCGCAAATCGCTCTTTTTCCTGCCGGATGATCCGTATTTTACCTTAGATACCACGGGCGAAAAGCTGTACAGCATGTACAAGGTCTTTTATCCCGCCATCGATCGCGCGGTTTTTGATCGCTTTATGCAGGAGTTTTCGCTCAACCCCAAAAAGCCCATCCGTAATTTTTCCAAGGGCATGCGCCGTCAGCTGTATATCTCCTTGGCAATGGCAGTTAAGCCAAAATATCTGCTCTTGGACGAGGCGTTTGACGGGCTTGATCCGCTTTCGCGTCTGGCGTTCAAAAAGGCACTCAACGAATTCGTGGAGGAATACGGCACCTCGGTGCTGATCTCCAGCCACTCCTTGCGCGAGCTGGAGGACTTTTGCGACTCCTACGTGCTCATCGATAACAAAACCGTTTCCAGCTCGGGCGATATTGCCGAAAAGGTCAATCGCTTCTGCAAATTCCAGCTTGCCTTTTGCGAGGAGATTTCCGAGGGGCTGTTTGCAAAGCTGCCCGTGACCTCGATTGAGATCAGCGGCAGATTCGTGCGCGTCATACTGGAGGGCAATGCGGCAGAGCTGTTGCCCAAGCTTCAGGCGTTGAATCCCGCCGTAGTCGAGGAAATGTGCATGGACTTTGAGGAGGTCTTTATTCACGAGGTAGAGAAAAGGGGGTATGTAAAATGACGACCTTTTACAGATTTTTGTGTTACAGACTCAAAAACAGTGTGATGAAGATGATAATCCTTGCGGTCATGTGCGTGCTGATCGACCTGATCGTGCTGTCCGAATGTGTCGATGGATATGTACCTGAGTATAATGCCAGCGGGCTGTATATGCTTGCCACCCTCTTGTGTATTCTTGCAAGCCTGATTCCGATATTGGAGCTTGCGGGGCTGAAAAACCGCAGGAATTTGGATACGCTGTATTTCTTTCCCATTGGACGTAAAAAAATGGCACTTGCCTACTACGCAAGCGGATTTGTGCAGGTGGTTGCCATCTATACCGTAACGTTTTTGGTGCATTTTTTGTACCTTTTGCTCAATACCGATTACTTTGCGCTTGGGCATATGATCCCGTATTACTTCTTGTCGCTGGTGTTTGCTTTTGTCATCTATTCGGTGTATGCGTTTATCTTCACGCAAGCCAATACGGTGGCAGACGGCGTTGTCATGTGTGTGATGTGGATCTTCCTTTTGTGGGCAGTAGGCGGCGCTTGGCACGTTCTGCAAAGAAGCAACAGGTCGGCAAATTGGGTGAGCTGGGGGATTTTATATACTCCGATGAACAATCTCACTATTATATATCAAGACCTGGTGGAGATCAATCGACCGCAGCAATGGGATAGAAGCGTGGCAGCCATTATGGATTACTTGCATTTCTTTCCGGCTTGGGGCGTTATAGGCATTGCTGCTGCCGTTGGGTATGTGGCGACCTTTATAAACAAAGGGGCAGAGACTGCGGGAGAAATCTCAAGTTCCTGGTTTGGCTACAAAATGTTGATTCCCATATACGGCTATTGCTTTTTGTGTCTGTTTGGGGATGCTTATACAGATCTCGCTTTGATCCCAATTTTGATTTACGTGGTGCTGATGGTAACAGGTTATATCATTTATCGCAGAGGATTTAAATTTAAGCTAACGGATATTCTCTCGATTGCCGGCGGCATATTCCCAATTCTGTTTGCGATATAAAATAGCAAAAAGCCCTTGCGCAAAGCAAGGGCTTTTTTATATGCTATTGCAGATCTGTCAGGGGAGCTGACAAGGTCGGTGTATGATCCAATTCCTCGGAGACAAGGAAGATCGCTGCGCTCGGCGGGATACGCATGCGCAGGCAGGTGTAGATCTGTCCGCGGTAGGTCGCGTACTTGACGCGGCGTACGCGCTTGATCTTACCCGTTTGCGGGTTGTACAGCACGGGCTTGAGTGCGCCGCGCAGATAAACCGTGTTATCGTAGGTCTGGTCGGTGGTGTTATACAGCATATGCGTGTGCTGTGTGCCGTGCACCTTGTGCAGATGTCCCATCATACCCACGCGGTGCACGCCCTCGGGCGTATCGATGTGGCGGTATTCGGGCACGGGCAGATTGAACACACCGCCGTTTTCAAGGCGCACCATGCCGTGCATAATGACGTCGTAGGGCAGCTTGAGCCTGTACATCAGACGCATGATCTCCTCGCTTGCGGTCATAAACGTACCGTCCGCAGCCGTTGCGGAGGGGTAGAGCAAATACGCTTTGCCACCGTTTTCATTGGTATTGTAGCCCATGTTGCAAAGCACGCTCTTGTCGCAGGCGCGCTCACCGAATACGTGCAGCACAAGCCTGCGCACCTCGCGGTCATAGGCTGTGGCGCAGTCCTCACCGTCGTGGCGTAAAATGTCTTTTTCAAATTCGGGCAAAAACTCAAACGCCTTTTCGGGCAGCGTACCCGTGGCGATCACGGTGCCGCCCGCGTCGTAAAACGCTGCCACCGTACGCAGATTATCTAAGCGGATCATGGAAACTGCGGGCAGGATCAGCACGCGGAAGCCGTTTGTGCCCTTGACGTTGTCAAAGAACAGCTGTCCGTCGCGCACCTCGCAGTGCTTTTGCAGGGTGTCGGGGTGCAGCACGGTGAGATTGATGCCCGCGTAATGCACCAGACTGTTTGCCAGCGTCATGTAGTCGCAGTTAAAGGGATTGACGGGGTATTCGTAATCGGTCGTGGGCTGCTCGTAAAGCATGGGCTTTGTGTGCAGGGTGAATATGGGGTAGAGCATAGCCACGTCGCAGATCTGAAATCCGCGTCCGAGCAGATAGAGGCAACGGTGTACGGAATCTAAGAAATGCTTGCTTTTTTTGCTCCTGGTGGGATGTACGATCAGCGTGTTTGCACCGTTTCCGAGTGCGGTCAAAAACTCCTTGAGTGCAAGCTCCTCGGTATAAGCATCGGACATGCCCGCAAACGCCTCGCAAAGCACGCGCTCCTGTCCGCTGTCTGCGGCTGCGGAGGCGGCAAGCGTCAGCGAGTTAAGACCGTAAAGATAGGCGTGATCCATGCGCGCCACGGCACAGTAACGCTGGTTGGCAAGTGCGTCGCCCGTGATCCAGGAGCAGGCAGGGGCTTTGGGCTCTGCTTGCACCACAATGGACTGCAGCCCTTGCGCATTGGCAAAATCACGCAGTGCGCGGGCAATTCCGTCCTGCAGCAGCTCGGCACGGCATTGCATGAACATGGCACGCACGTGCTCGGTGCCTTCGCCTAAGTTGTGGAACAGTACGGGGTAATATTTGGAAGGGTCAAAGCCGTAGGTTTCTTGGAAAATGCGGTTAAAATCGCGCGTCCAGTTGCGACGGTTGGGGGAGTCAAAGCAAAGATTATGGTAGTAAACGGCACCGATCGCGGTATTCTTCACGCCGCCGCACAGCACGTACAGGCGGTCGAGATAGGAAATAAAAGCAGTACGCGAAAGTCTGTTGTGCGTGTCGTGCTGCGTGCCGTCCTGCTCGGTGTCGGTGCAGACGTATTGCTCAATGATCCAGTTGCCGTCGGGCACGTCAAATTCCAGTACGTTGTCCTTGACGTATTCGCGCAGGTCGATGATCTGGTTATACTCCTCGTCATATGCAATGATGGAGAGCGTTGGCTTATCAAGCAGAGTCAGCTTGAGATGCTCACGCTGCTCAGCATAGTATTCGCGGCGCGAGAGCACCTCGGTGCGCTCGTCGGGATCACACAGCGCGCGTTCGATCAGGCGTTGCGGGTGCAGGGCGATTTTGAGTCCGTACGCCTGCGCGGAACGGGAAAGCAGGGAAAACCAAGCAGCGTACCGCTCGGCAAAATCCTCGGTGTACACCGTGTCGGTGGAAAGCGAGGGGATGACCAAGCAGAAGCCACGGCGAGCAAAGCGCGCCATCAAGCCGTTGACGGTCTCCGCGTCCACGTCCAGCGCAAGATGCAGATGGATATACAGCGCATTGGTGCGGTATTTATACTTAAACGCCATTTTTGTGGATTTGAAATCCTTGCTCTTGCGCATGTCGATCCTCCTTGTGCCGCATAATTTTCTTTATTATAGCACATTTTTGTGCGTTTGTTAAGTCCCAAAAGAAAAAAAGAGAAAATATTTTGCATGCCGATTGCAAAAGCGGCAAAAATGTGCTACAATAAAGAAAATCCAATCAAAGGAAGCAGATATGAAAAAAGTATTGATCACGGGCGGCTCGGGCGGTATCGGCGCGGGGCTGGTGCGTGCGTTTTGTAAAAATGGCGACAGGGTCGTCTTTACTTATCATAAAAACCTTGAAGCGGCAAGAAGATTGGCTGCAGAGACGGGGGCAGAGCCCCTTTGCGCTGACCTTGGCGACAGCGAACAGGTCGGATTGATTGTTCGCAGCGCGGCAGAGACCCTTGGCGGTATTGACGTGCTGGTGCACGCGGCAGGCATTGCCTGCATCAAGCTTTTTGATATGACCACCGACCAAGATTGGGATGCGCTTTTGCGCGCCAATCTGTCCTCGGCATTTTATGCTTGCCGTGAGGTCAGCAAAATCATGCTGGGACAGCATCAAGGAAGGATCATTTTGATCGGCTCGATGTGGGGCAAGGTTGGTGCTTCCTGCGAGGTGGCGTACAGCGCAACCAAGGCAGGCGTGCGCGGCATGACCCAAGCGCTTGCCAAGGAGTTGGGACCCTCGGGCATTACGGTCAACTGTATTGAGCCCGGTGTCATCGACACTCCCATGAACGCTTGCTTTGACGCTCAGACCAAGCGCGAGCTTGCAGAGGAAACGCCCGTCGGACGCCTCGGCACACCCGAGGACGTTGCCGCGCTTGCCACCTTTCTTGCGTCTGATGCCGCAGCCTTTATCACGGGGCAGTGCATCGGCGTTGACGGCGGATTTGCGATCTGACCTTGTCAGATCGCAAAATGCAAAATGCAGAATGCAAAATGCAGAATTGGGAGCGCGATGAGGGCATAGACCTCTTCACGGTACGGTTGTCAGGGATGAAAAGTTTCGGTCAAGCCTTT
>JAZOVZ010000004.1:0-4623 GCA_045658965.1 Eubacteriales bacterium | reverse complement strand
CGCGCAATACAAAGTCTTTGCTGCTGACCGCCACTCATACCGAGCGCATTCTTACGAAGTCTGTCCTTCACCTCATCCCAAATGCTCGCGCGGCGCAAGGACTGCTCCACGATCTCATCAAGCTCGCCCTTTTTCGTAATGCCAAAGGTTCTCGGAGCGAAAGCAATATTGTCGTAAATGCTCATCGGGAACGGATTGGGCTTTTGGAAGACCATGCCGACGTTCTTGCGAAGAACGTTGACGTCGGTTTCCTTATCGAAAATGTCAACACCGCCGATGCGGTATTCGCCTTCAATGCGGCAGCCTTCCACAAGATCGTTCATTCTGTTGAAAATTTTGAGGAAGGTAGACTTTCCGCATCCGGAAGGACCGATCAGTGCAGTAACCTGTTTTTCGGGAATCTCTATATTTATATTTTTCAAAGCGTGAAAATCACCGTAATACAGGTTGCATCCCGTAGCGGTGATATTCATGCTGCCTAAGAATTCATTCATTTTGCATCTCCATACGTAGATTTTTTAATCATATTGCCGATCCAGCCTGCAAGCAAATTCAGCATCAAAACGAATACGAGCAGAACGACTGCCGTTGCCGCGGCTTCATCGGGATAGCCGTGGCTTGCGAAATAGTAGATATCGAGAGCAAGGCTTGTTCCGGGGGACATAAGGCCCTCGGGCACCTTGTTGACGACCATATTGATAGTCAGGAGAAGAACCGCGCTCTCGGAAACAACGCGGCCAATAGCAAGAATAATTGCGGTTACAATACCGCTTGCGGCTGAAGGAAGAACGATTTTGAAAATGGTTCTGACCTTACTCGTGCCAAGTGCATAAGCACCCTCGCGCAGTCCTCCCTGGACGGAAAGCAAGCTCTCCTGCGTGCTTCTGACGATGGTAGGCAAAATCATGATCGCAAGCGTAAGACCGCCGGCAAGCATGGAATAGCCCCATCCGAAGGCGACTACGAAGATCAGGTAGCCGAACAGTCCGTATACGATACTCGGAATGCCTGCAAGCGTTTCGGTGGCAACCTGTACGATCTTAACAAACTTGCCTTTGTTATTCGTATATTCAACAAGAAAGATGGCACTCGCGACTCCGATAGGAACTGCGATGATAATGGCGATTGCCACAAGCTCAAGCGTTCCAATCAATGCAGGAAGAAGCGTCGGTGCATCGGGGCTGTATTCTCCGAAAACAAGATTTAAGGATAACTTATCAATGCCGTTTATCAGCACGTATGCAACAACTGCCACAAGTGCAATCAAGGAAATCAAAAGGGCGGCAATGCAAACGTACTTCAGTACAGAATACATTTTTCTCATTTTTTAGCCCTCCCTTTTTCCTTTTTGTCACTTCCCTTTTCGTTTTTATCCTTTTTGAGCAGTGAGAAGCTGACGTTGAGTATCAGCGTAAATACGAACAGCACAACGCCCGTTGCAATAAGTGCCGAGAGTGCATCGTCTTGCAGCTCAAGCGCACCCATGGCAATGTTTGCGGTCAGTGTTCTGACACTCTGGAACATACTTTCGGGTATTTCGGGGCTTCCACCGATGACCATAATCACAGCCATTGTTTCACCGATGGCACGTCCGATTGCAAGAACAACACCTGCAAGAATTCCGCTCTTTGCTGCGGGAAGCATGATCTTGAAGGTCGCCTGCTCCTTTGTTGCGCCGAGTGCAAGCGCGCCTTCGTAGTAGGTACCCGGAACACTGTTAAGAGAATCCAGGCTCACGCTGACAATGGTGGGCAGGATCATGATACCAAGAACAATGGATGCCGAGAAGATACCGTATCCGACGCCATTTGGCGATATATAGTCACGCACAAACGGAACGATAACCGTCATGCCAAACAAACCGAAGATGACCGAGGGAATGCCTGCAAGCAGGTTGATCATCTGTCTGATGGGAGCAACGAGCTTCCTCGGACAGAACTTATACAGCGCGATGGCTGTAAGCAGTCCTATACCGATACCGATGATAACCGAAAGCGCCGTCACATAAAGTGAGGCGACAATCATCGGAAAGATTCCGTAGCTCGGCGTATCAGCAAGGGGTGCCCAGTTACTGCCGAGAATAAACTCGGCAAAGCCGGTCTTCGCGATAAACGGAACGCCGCTGACAAAGAGAAATACGGTTATGGTTGCAAGTGCGAGAATTGAAAAGACTGCGGAGAAAAGGAACACGCCCCGCATGACCTTTTCTCTCGCATTGATAAATCCGTACAGATTTTTCATATTACTTTGTTACGTCCGCCCAAACCTTGATTGCAGCGTCTCCTGCCTCTACGTTGTAGATGTTCTTGAGATCCTCAAGAGAGATGTTTTCAAGAGCGTTCTCCTTGTTGACGATGACTGCAATACCGTCCTTGGCAACCTCATAGTAGGTGCAGTTCTCAGCCTTTTCGGACTTGAAGTTCTCGGAAATCATACCGAAGTCGGACACACCGTTCTTTGCATCATTGTATCCGGTGCCGCTTCCGCCGCCGCCGACAGTGACCTTAACGCCGCTCTGAAGGGTTTCAAACTTTGCTGCAAGCTTTTCCATAAGGGGCTTAAGAGAGGTAGAGCCGGAAATGTTGATCTCGCCGGAAAGTCCGGGAACAACCGTATATGCAACTGCGCCTTCCTTGGTGGAAACATAGCCCTCTGCGGAAATGATGGTCTGTGCATCAGAGCTCTGGAGGAAGGTGAGGAATGCGGTGTTTACTTCACTTGCAACCTTGCTCTCCTGATATACGACGTTGAGGGGACGGGAGATCTTGTAGGAACCGTTCTTGATGTTCTCTACCGTTGCTTCTACTCCGTCAACCTTGAGCATCTTGACGTCCTCGGTGATGTAACCAAGGCTGTCGTAGGCGATTGCATGGGGGTTACCCTTTACTTCCTGAAGGACTGCTGCGGTTCCGGTTGCGACGATAACGCCCGAAACGTCGCTCTTGCCCTTGAGACCAATGATCTCCATGAATGCGGATTTGGTTCCGCTTCCGTCTTCGCGGGTGACAACGCTGATATTCTTGTTTTCATCAAACTTTGCGCCGCCGCAAGAGGTGAGTGCACCGAGAGCGCAGATTGTGAGTGCGAATGTAAGTACGAGTGCAAAAATTCTTTTCATTTTTCATGATCTCCTTTTCGTGTTTTGCACCATCATTATACCGCAGGTGAATAATCATAACTACCATGCTTTCGTTCGGGGAATGTAATGTTTATGTAAATTAGGAAAAGTTGTTTGCATTGACACATATTTAATTAGGTAAATTATATTCAAACAGCAGAATCTGCATCGCTGTAGTCAAAGATAACGCCCGGCGAAAAAAAGTTGGATTTGTTTTCGAAAAAAGGTCTGGACGTCCCTCCCCCTCTGTGATATTGTTGTGTGCTAACAGGAGGTGCAACCTATGGAAAGTATTATACGAGAACTGTGGAGAGGAACCGTTATGCCGCAAGAGGACAGCAGAATCAACTCTAAAGAAACGAAGGAACTCCTCGGCTATATGTCAAGGCATCACGAAGATTTGGAGAAAAGCTTCTCTGACGAACAAAAAGAGGTGTTTGAAAAATTCCACGATTGCTGGAGCGAGTATGCAAGTTATGCGGAGGAAGCCTTCTTTACTTACGCTTTCAAGCTTGGGATGCAGATTGCCATCGAAACTTTAGCCGAATAAAAAACACGGGCTGATGAAAAATAACTGTCAGCCCGTCAAAATACTTTCTGCAAAAACGGAATTTTTTCAAAAGCCTATTGACAAATATGCAAATCAGGCGTATAATGTGTAACATCAAAATCACAAAGGAGGAGTAGCCATGTTTGTAAATAAGTTTTCTTATTACTTTTATTACTTTGCTAAGGGCTGCCCGACTTTTGTGAAATCCGAGATATAAAATTAGAATTATCATCGGAAACAAAAATACGGACAGTCCGCATCTGCTATGCTTTAAGAGCATAATAGTAGAGCGGATTTTTTATTTTCACAGAATTACAAAAAAGGAGAAACCATCATGACCTTCAATAAGTTCTTTTATTACTTTTATTATTTTGATAAGGGCTGCCCGCAGATTGAATTCAAGAGATAAGTCTTATCCTTGAATGATACAATACGGACAGTCCGCATTCGTCGTGCTTTTAGGGCATATCGAAACGCGGACTTTTTATTTTAAGTAAAATATTTTTGAAAAGAGGTACAGAACAATGCAAATGAATTTCCACAGAAAGCTCCCGATTCCCCAAGAGGTTAAGAAAGAATATCCACTCACCGAGCGCATGGAGCAGGTAAAAGCCGCTCGTGACGAGGCAATCCGCGCCGTTTTCGACGGTAGCTCCGATAAATTCCTTCTTGTGATCGGTCCTTGCTCTGCCGACCATCGTGAGCCTGTCCTTGAATACATTTCCCGCCTTCGCAGAGTGCAGGAGCAGGTAGCCGATAAGATCATTATCATCCCCCGTATCTACACGAACAAACCGAGAACCACCGGTCAGGGCTACAAGGGAATGCTTCATCAGCCTGATCCCGAGGAAAAGCCGGATATGTACAAGGGCATCGTTGCCATCCGTGAGCTTCACATGGCGGCTCTGCGCGATTACGACTTCTCTTGTGCCGATGAAATGCTGTACCCCGAAAA
>JAZOVZ010000003.1:0-13983 GCA_045658965.1 Eubacteriales bacterium | reverse complement strand
TGTTTCGAATAAGATCATCTAACATTTTTCCACTGCAGGTCTTTCGAGACCTGCGGTGGATTGTGAAAATCTTTATTGAAAGAGGAAAATAATGCAAAACAATATACAGATTAAATTTTCCTGCTTGTTGCTGGCTATGCTGCTTTTGTTTGTTTTTTCAGCATGCAATGCTTCGGAGTTGGGCAATGACTCTGAAACTGATGACGAAACCGAATATGTGTTTGGAAAAGTAGAAAACCCAAGTCTTCCTTTCCAAAGGAAGGTCGCAATGCATATGACCGAGGATGGATGGGTATATTTCTTTTATTACACTTATGGAGAACTTGGCGGAGCGCCTTATTTATGGCAAATAAAAAATATCCGTTATAGTACTACAGAGGATTACCCATATGGTCCCGCATTTATTAACTATGGGACAAATAGCGTGATCCCAGAACGAACTGAAGATATGCAAACTATTAAGGCTCTTTTAGGCTATAGCGAAAAGGAGCATATGACGGTAGAAGAGTTATTGGCACTTGACAAGGATGATATTGAACTGAAAACAATAGATGAGGATTTATTCTTCTCACTGATACATCAAGCGATAAACCAAAGCGAGCCCTACGAGGTAGGTCCGTATATTGAGGTCGCTTCTTCGGGCTTGATGATAGAACATCGCAACCCTGAAACAAACGGATATGCATTTTTGGATGGATATACGTTTCAAATTGGGTATATATCTCACGTTGGCACCATTGCCGCCATACACGTTGACGTATTATATGAGGACGCCGATAAGCCGTTTGGCTTTAGCCAGCTTTCCGACATGATCGATGCGGGAGAGGCAACAGAGGAGCAGGTTGCGCTTTATGCCGAGCTAAAGCGCATCGAGCAGGGTGTGCTTAATAATTGCGACTTCCTGTTTGAAAACACCGAATATGACGACAAGGTCATTGCGGGCGTGGATCTTGCAAGGCTTGCGGTATGCCTGGAGCGTCTGGAGCATGCGGAGTATTAACCCAGAAACGGTTGGTGATGCTGCCACGCAAAACGGCATGCACATTGATGACGGAGAATGAAGTATGATTTACTGTAAAAACATATCCAAGGCATACGGCACACTGTCCGTTTTGCACGACTTTTCTTATGATTTTTCCGACAGTGGCTTTTATCTGCTATACGGCGAGAGCGGCTGCGGAAAAACCACCCTGCTCAACGTGCTTTGCGGCTTGCTGCCCTTTGAGGCGGGGGAGATCGTGATAAACGGTACGCCGTTTGTCGGACAAATTGATACGGCGTCGCTTGGAGCATATACCGAGTATATCACCCAAGACCCGTTTTTTGTGGATTATCTCAACGTGTGGGATAATTTGTATTTAGTCAAGCAGGATGCGCAAGCCATTACGCAGGTGCTGGCGCGCTTTGGTCTGGCGGGCAAGGAAAAGCAATTGCCCCTGTCACTGTCGGGCGGCGAGCGGCAGCGTTTGGTGTTGGCGCGCGCCCTGCTTAGCAAGAAAAAGATATTGCTGCTCGACGAGCCGACCGCGGCGTTGGACGAGCAAAATAAGCAAAGTGTGTTCGCGCTGCTTGCCGAGCTTAGCCGGGATTGTCTGGTCGTATGCGCGTCGCATGATCAGGTTGCATGGCAGTATGCGGATCACGTGCTGGAATTTGAAAAGGAGCATCGCTACTTGGATGCCCCCGCTGCCCCCGCCGAGAAAAAGCCGTACGCCAAGCAAGCCAAGGGCAAGCCGACGGGGCACAGGTCGAAAAAGGGTGAGCCTGTCGCAGAGAAAAGCGGCAGAGTGCTGCGCAGGCTTTTGCGCAAATGGTTTGGCTCCAAGCGGAAAAACCGCCGCGCAGAGGTGCTTTTCGCCGTGTTTTTGCTGCTCGCGTTCACGTTGTGCTTCTTGGCGGACACGCCCACCAACAAGACCAACGCCAGCGTAGAGTTTGCCTATAAGATCAACATGCTGCACGTCGAGACCACGGGGGACGGGACGGCTGCGCTGGAGTATATCCGCGCGGGCAAGGGTGTGTCGGACGTCGCCTTTAACTGCAAGGCAAGCCAGCCCGACGTATATCATCCCATACAGCACGGCGGCGGCATTATCGAGGGCATGGAGGCATATACCAAAAGCGTGTATCCCTTCGTGCTGCCCGACAAGGCAGAGGATTTCGGGCTTGTGGACTGCTTGATCTTGGGAGAGTACTTTACAGGTCCCGATCAGATCATTATCACCAAGCAGATGGCAGAGCAGCTCAGCCCGCGGCACCTGGAGCGCGTGATCGGTAAAAAGCTGAAATACGATCTGTTCCCGATCGGAGAGACCGAGCTGGAGGTGGTGGGTGTTTTAGGAGACCTGGACGCCATGCAGGCGGAGTATCTCAACGCCACCAATGCAGGGAACTTCAAGTATGAGACCAAGCAGGAGCGGCAGGCGCTGCGGAACGTCTATTTCATCAGCAGCTCGCTTGCGCGGGAGCTTTCGCAAGATCCGTTGTATCACGCCACGGGGGATAAGCGCACGTATAAGGTGTATTTCGATTCCTACGGTGATATGATGCAATTTTACGAGCAAAGTGCAGAGGAGCTGCAATCTCTCGGGGCAAGAATTGAGCCGGGATGGCGCAACTACGAGCTGGAAAGCCTGTTTTCCAATATGAGCATGCTGCTTTTGCCCACGTCCTTGCTGATTTTGTTGTTCTCGGTGCTATTCTTTATCAATATTCAAAAAACCGAGATATCCTATAACAGTAAGTTTATTTCGGTGTTCAACTATGCGGGATATCCCTTGGGGCGCGTGATCTCCTGCTTTGTCAACGTAAGCATTGCAAGGCTGCTGGTCATAGGGCTTTGCTGCATGGGAGGCGCGTTTTTGCTGACGCTTGCGGGCAATGCCATCAACGCGCACTATATGATCTTCAAGTTCCAACTGTTTTCGTATAATCCCGTGCTGCTGGCTTTGTATCTGCTTTTGCTTTGCTTGTCCTGCTTCGCGCTTTCGCATTTGCTGTTGCGTCCGCTGCGATACCGCACGTGGTATGAAAATATCGTCAGCGCGCGGGATCTGATATAGGAGGTGCGGCAATGTTAAGGCTTGATAATATCACAAAGCAGTATGACAGAGTCGTGTTGGACCGTGTCAGCTATACCTTTGATCCGGGCAAGCTATACGTGATCAAGGGCGTTAGCGGCTGCGGCAAAACCACACTGCTCAATATCATCGGTGGTGTGGAAAAAAGCTTTGAGGGAGAGATCGTCAAGCAGCCAACGCTGCGCATGGGCTATATTTTCCAATATAGCCTGCTGCTTGGCGACGCAAGCGTGCTTGACAATTTGCGGCTTGTGTGTGACGACCTTCCAAAAATCGAGATGCTTGCCCGCCGTGTGGGCATCGAGACGTTGTTGCATAAGTACCCCGGCGAGCTTTCGGGCGGCGAGCGGCAGCGCGTGGCGGTGGTGCGTTGCCTTTTGCGTGATCCACAGGTGATTTTGGCGGATGAGCCGACGGCGTCCCTGGATAAGAAAAACTCCGCTATTATCGCCGAGCTGCTTGCAAGCCTTGCAGGTGAGGGGAGAACGGTCATCGTGGCGACCCACGAGCAATGCTTTGACCACCTTTGTCATGCCTGCATCCATTTACTGTACGGTAAGATCGATAAGGTCACCCAAAATCCCATCCCGCAGGGTGGCGCTTTGCAGGCAAAAGGGGACAAGATCAAGGGGATGCGGATGCTGCCCTTTGTCATCAAACGCAGATTTACACGCATCAGGCCCACCGCGTACATCTCCTTTGCACTGGTATTTCTGCTTTTGTTTGCAATATCCACGCTGCAAAATAGCTTTGGCGACGAGTATATGGGATACGCCAAGCAGGGCTATGCCTACGACGCCTTTCAGATCAACCGCGAGGCATTTGACAAGTTAGATCCCAAGTATGCGGAGAAATGCAAGATATACAAGCAGTACAACGCAGAGCAGGACGGCGTCAGCGCGTTGTACCTCCCCGCGCCGACCGCCTCGGTGCTTGCACTGGACGATATGATCCAATATGGCAGCTATCCGAAAACGCGGGACGAGGTGCTGGTCAGCAGGGAATATCTGAGCGATTGCGCCACCGACGCGGAGTATGCAGCCAAGATCGGCACGGAAATCGCGTTTATGGGAAAGACGCTGACCGTATCGGGCATTCTGTATTCGCTTGACGCCAAGACCTATGACGCCGATCGCAGCGACAGCTTTTTGACCAATTACCGCAGCGACCCCTACTACAACGGCAATTACGGCAAGCATATTTATATGGATTACGATCTGCTTGCCGAGATCGGCACGCTGCAGGAGTCCGAGGAAAACAATCGGGTGATCGGATACTATCCGGGGCTTTACGACGACCGCGACGCATGGAATGCCTTCAAGGATGCCATCCGTGGGCAGGAGCGCGTCACAGGTATTAACGCGCTTGACCGCATGGGGCGCAATATGCAGGAGTATTTCAGCACCATGTCGTTCTTTTTGCTCGGGATATTTGCCATTTGCTTTGTCCTGTTCTGCATTTTCATCCGCTCCAAGGTGGATGTCGAGCTATTCTACAGAAAAAGAGAGATCGGCTTTTTGCAGCTGTTCGGTGTGTCGCGTTGGCGTATTTTTGCCATGCTGCTTTACGAATACGTGCTGCGGTTGGGCGTATCCCTGTGCAGTGCGCTGCTTTTGTACGGCGCGGGGATCACGGCGTATCGCTTGATCGTCGGTCGCTGGATCGTGTGCAACCCATGGCACGTGCTGATTGCTTTGCTGCTTGCCACGGCGTTGTATCTTGCGGTTTTGACGTGGATCTTTGCCCGCTATATGCGCAAGAGCATTCTTTGGCTGATCAACGATTAAAGATCAAATAAAAGAAAAAAGATAAAGATAACAGATCAAACAAAAAGGCTGACGCGCCATATCTGCATTCTTAGCGGGAAAAAGCACGAACACCACCAAGGAATCTTCTTTGGTGGTGTTTTTTTGTAAGCGATAGCTTACTAAAGCCTCCCTCCGGGAGGGAGGGGGACGGCATGTTATAATATCAAGTGCAACACTCGAAAAAAGTATAGACAATATTCTCACCAAGGTGTAAAATGTAGTTACCACACAAACATTTTGCAAAGGAGGCAAGAATATTGATGACTTTCAGTACACAAAAAAATATTGCTTTTGGATATAGAAAAAACCAGGTATTGCTACCTGGCTGTTCTATATCTATTTTCATTTTTCGGTGATATTTTTTTACGTTTACATCTGCGAGACCTATGCTACACTGGACACAACGAAAGGCTAAAAAATCGGGATTATAATATATCACTGATATATCGCCTTTCGGTAATGCTATCACTCTGTTATGATCCCAACATGGTCATTGCAGCGGTGCCTAAAAGTTGAACAATCGCGCCATAGAGCCAACCATGTCTTACAACATGGTCATTTATCCGCTGAAATAGTCTCTTTTGTTTGGGAATATTACGACTTGTCTGCATATTGTCAATAAGCTCTTTAACTTCCTCTAATAATTCGAGCAGTTCAGCCTTATCATCTCCGCCATGCTCATCAATCATTCGCTCTATTTCATGAATGGAATTGTCAACTGACAATGTGGAATTTGTTACGTTTCCATATACAATATTGCCATAGTTAGTAATATTTCCGTGTGACATTTTCTTTTTTTCTTCCTCCTGTTGACGCAATGCGTTATCTTTATTTTCAAAATAGACAAGAGCAGTAGGGAGGAGATCGCACCAACCGCCATTATCATAGGAGATCAAGCCTCCAATCATTCCATATTGAACAAGCTTTTCCAATTCTATGCCAATAGAGAAATGAACATAATCAGGCAAAATACTATCATCAAACTCAATACGATTTGATTCACCGTTTTTGCATCCAAGTAAGCATTTCAAAACTTCTTCAGCTGTAGCATCCATGATTCGGAAACCCGCAACAAAAGGCTGACCGTTTACTACGGATGCAGCTCTCATGCGTATAGCCTCTTGACGAGCTTCTCTCTCTCGTTTACGTTCAGCATTTTTGTCTTGCTTAATTTGCTTTTCCAATAATCTGACCTGTTGCGACTTTGCCATTATTCCACCTCAATTTTTACATTTATACGTATTTCTCGTTATCTGAAGAAGCCAAATAAATTATATCATAACGAAGGGGAAATGTCAAGATTATGCAAGGCAGATATAGAATGATAGTACCGATAATCAATCGTACAATATAGAAAAAACCTTACTAATCCGTTCACAATTCGTTTTGAATTTCGAACGTTCGAATTAGTAAGGTTTGGTCGAGATGACAAGATTCGAACTTGCGACTTCCACGTCCCGAACGTGGCGCTCTACCAAACTGAGCCACATCTCGTTGATGATTTTTTCACTATTTTCTGTAAGTGGTCAAACATGTGGTCAGACCACTTACATCGGGATTGTTATTGAATTGATTATAGCACAAAAGTGCAGTGTTTTCAAGGGGTTTCGGCGGTTTTGTAAATTTTACGCTCGTAATCGGCAATTTGCTCCCGAACCATGCGCACTACCAAACTGTGCCACACCCCGAAATCGACCATATTATTATAGCACGGTCGCAAAGGTTTGTCAATACATTTTTTGGAGAAATCATAATTTGCCCCAAAAATTGCGGACAATCTGCGGATTTACGGTTTTTGTCCGCTGCTGCAAATATCCATAGCGCCACGATTCGAACACGCGACCTCTAAAGATCCGAACCATCGTTCGGGTTCATGGGTTTTGCGAGATCAAACCATCGTCCCGACGGGGACGATCAGATCCGCGCGGGTTTTGATATCCATTCCCGCAAAGTAGGCGTTTTCCATGGGAATCCACTCGTCAAAGAATCGTCTTGCCAGCATGGGGGAATTGCGCACCATGATGCGCTTTTTTTGCACGTCGGAATCGATGTCCAAAAAGACGGCGAGGTCATAATACTTGCCGAAACAGGGGTGCAGGGAATACGTGCCCTCGATCACGGTCAGCGCATGCTTTTGTACCGTGACGGGCTCGCCCAGCGTTTGCGTCGTGCAATCAAAACGTCTGTAACATACGGGAGTGCCGTTGATCAGCGGGCGCACGATCTCGTCCGCAAACCGCTCTCTGTCAAGGTTGCCGCCGATCTCAGATAGCCGCTCGGGCGTGCGTTGCTCGGGGCGCAGAAAGAAATCGTCGGTGTGCAATACGGTGCAACCGTAAATTTGCTGCAGCATTTCCGCCAGCGTAGTTTTTCCGCTCGCGCTGCCGCCCTCGATGACAACGGTTGCAGCTTGCTTGTCAAGCTTGTCAATAGCAATCAGTATCGGCAAAAGCTCGACGTATTGGTTGGCAATGACGCGGTATGCGGGGCGGTACGTCTGACGGAAGCGTTCGGAGTGGTGCAGGGCAGGGAAGCCTTGCGCGCGCCAAGCGTCAGCCTTTTGCGCAAAGTCCACCGGGTCAAGCGGCAGCTCTCCCCGTTCGATCATGCCTTGCGCAATAGCAAGCTTTTGCACAAGGTCCGCTTTGCCGTCGGGCTCGGGCTTTGCCGAAAGGATGAACAGCCTTGCAAGCGTTTGGGGGCGCAAGCCGCCTTGCAGCACGCCCAGATGCACGCGGCTGTATGCACCGTCCAATGGCTCAACGCAAGCGGGAGCGGATGGGGGTAAGGCTGCATATTCACTTTGTATATAACGCAATGCTGCCTGCTCATCGGATACCAAATGCTCACAGCCGCAAGTGCTGTGAAACAGGAGCTTGAAAATATCCTCGGGCTGCAACGCGGGATAGGCATGATAATGCCTTGTCAGCAGCGCACGGGTCTGCGCGTATTCGTTTGCACTTTGCATGATCAAGCCCTCCTTTTTTCGTTTGACTCATTATATCATAAGATCTCGTGCAAATCAAGTGCCCGAACGTATTTCTTTTAGACTTGATGTACAATGAGACAGATGTTACTATTTTGAAAATTGTCAATCTCACCTGTTGAAAAAAAACATGAATTATATTATAATTATATGTTAGAACAAATTCGAAATTATCCGTAAAGGAGAATATGCATATGCAGAAGAAATGGGACGTTTACGTATACGGTGACGTGAACATCGACCTGGTGGTGCCGGGTGTGGAGTCTCTGCCCCCGTTTGGCTCGGAGGTTGACGTTCCCGTCATGGAGACCTTTGTGGGCGGCGGTGCTGCGCTCTTTACCCTGGGGCTTGCAAAGCTGGGCTTGACGCCCGTATTTCAGGGCAGTATCGGTAAGGATATGTACGGCACGTATATCCGCAATCTTTTTCGTGAGCTTGGTGTGGATGACAGCCTGCTTTTGGACAGCGATACCAAAAAGACGGGCATTTCCATCAGCTTTACCACCCAAAAGGATCGCTGCTTTTTGACCTATCGCGGCACCAACGAGGGCATTTCGCTCAAGTATATGGATCTTGGGCAGCTGCAGTATGCAAAGCACGTGCACGTGACGGGCTACGAGGGATTGACCAATCACGACGAATACCTTGACGTGTTGACCAAAATTCACGCGCTTGGCAACGTGACGGTTTCCTTTGACGTGGGCTGGGATACCACGGGCGTGTGGTACGAGGGCATTTACGACCTGTTGCCCATGATCGACGTGCTGTTTATGAACGAGACCGAGTGCATGCACTACACGCGCTGCGAGGATATCGAAGAGGGTGCACGCAAGCTTGCAGAAAAAGCGGGCATGGCGGTCATCAAGCTGGGCAAAAAGGGTGCACTTGCAGTCAAGGACGGCAAGGTGTACAGAGCACCTACTTATAAGGTCAAGGTTATGGATACCACGGGCGCGGGCGACTCCTTTAACGCGGGCTTTGTGTACGGCTTTGTCAGCGGCATGCCGATTGAGGAATGCATCAAGCGCGGCAACGGCTGCGGCTCGCTCTCTGCCACCATGCTGGGCGGCAATACGGGCTTTCCGTTCCGTGAGCAGCTTGAGAGCTGGATCATGACTGCAGAGCCTGAAATCTGATCAAAAATTATTGCATAAAATTTGGAGGATAGATATATGAAAATCGGTGTAATCGGCGGCGCAGGCGTGCGTACCGTCATCTTTATCAACGGACTTTTGAAGCGTTACAAGAAGCTCAATATCGACGAGGTCGTGCTGTATGATATTGACCACGAAAAGCTTTCCGTCATCGGCAAGCTGTGCCGTCACGTAGTGGCACGCGAGGGCAAGGATCTGGTTGTGCGCGAGGTGTACGACGCAGTAGACGCCATCAAGGGCATGGATTATATCGTGACCACCTTGCGCGTGGGCGGCGATCACTCCCGCGTCGTAGACGAGGGCGTAGCACTCGGCAACGGCGTCATTGGCCAGGAAACCACCGGCGTGGGCGGTTTTTCCATGGCTGTGCGCACCATTCCCGTTCTGCTTGAATACTGCGAGCTGATCGAAAAGCATGCACCCGAGGCGTGGATCTTTAACTTTACCAACCCTTCCGGACTTGTCACGCAGGCATTGCACAGCGCAGGCTACCATCGCATTATCGGTATCTGCGATGCGCCCAGCAGCTTGAAGTACCGTATGGCACAGAAGCTTGGCGTGACCGAGGAAGAGATGTACGTGGAATTTTTCGGTCTTAACCACCTGTCCTGGATCAAGAGCGTGCAGGTGAACGGGGAAGAGATCATGCCCCGATTGATCGAGGACGAGGATTTCATGTCCTCCATTCAGGAGCTGGAGATCTTTGACCGTGACGTGGTGCGCATGACCGGCATGATCCCCAACGAGTATCTCTATTACTACTACCACCGCGAAAAGGCACTTGCCAACATCAATAAATCGGATATGACCCGCGGTCAGACCATTGAGAAGGTCAACATTCAAATGTTCAAGGAGCTGCGCGCGATGGACATCGACGCAGATCCCGAAGAGGCTCTGCAGATCTTCCTTTACTACATGCAGCTGCGTGAGAACAGCTACATGTCCATTGAGTCCGGCTCTGCAAGCCGCCCCATGCTGGAAAAGGGAAGCCTGCCCGTGCCCGAGGGTATGGGCTATGCGGGCGTTATGCTGGATTGCATTGAGGGCATGCAGAGCGAGAGCGGCAGAACGCTCGTGCTCAGCATTCTCAATCAGGGCTGCATCCCGTTCCTTGCGGATGACGACGTGGTTGAGGTGACCTGCAACGTGACGTCGAACGGCATTGAGCCCGTCAAGCAGGCAAGCGTGCCCGCAATGTGCGAGCTGTACATCCGTCTGATCAAGCGTTATGAAAGACTGACCGTGGAGGCTGTACGCGAGGGCAACGAGCAAAAGGCGATCGAGGCACTCATGACCCACCCGCTGATCAATTCCTACTCGCTTGCAAAGAAGCTGATTGCCGATTACAACGAGGCGTACGGCGAAAAGATCCTTAAGGCATAATCAAAGGAGTCCACTTATGAATTTGAATTTCCAATTTGACGGCAATATGAGCCGCGAGGTGCTGGAGAGCTACCTTTCCCGCGCCGTTTCCGCAAGCTCCTTGTTTGAGACCGACACCTTGGAGGACGACCTGCGCGCCATCAAGCGTTTGGGCGTCAAGTTTATCGGCAGAGCTTCGGGCATTTGGTACATGTTAGAGGACGATGCGGTGCATTTTGCAAAGTCCCGCGCACTTGCCCAGGCGGTGCACGCGCAGGATCCCGAGATCATTCTGCAGGCTTGCGTGTTTGAGATCGTGACTAAGCAGATGGAGAGCCAGAAGATCCCCGCCTACGTGTTTGAGGCGTTTGGCAAGCCCGTTGAGGACAGATGCTTTTGCTGGAACGATGCGCGCATGCTGACCGAGGACGGCAGCGTGGCTTGGAATTGCGAGCCCGGCAGACACCCCGGTAAGTGCGGCGACATGCCCGACCTCAACCGTGACGAGGCGCGCATGTGGTTCTACTATCGCGCAACGCAGTATATCGATTGCGGCTACGAGGCCTTGCACATGGGTCAGGTACATCTGTACACCGCAGAGGATAAGGGACTTAAGAAGACTTATGAATTGTTCGGTATGATCCGCGATTATGCGGCAAAGCATGCGCGCCGCCATAAGGTGCTGCTGGATGCGCACACCCACGGTGTCAGTGTAAACGGCAAGCTGCTCTTGGATTATCACGCAATGCCTTTCACCCGTGCTCCCCTGGAGCACTATGAGGGCAATCGACTGGTGTTGGTGCGCGAGGGATTCAGCGAAGGCGGTGAAAACCCCAACGGCTGGTCCGGTGAGCAGATGCCTTACCTGATGGAGTACGATAACTGGGGCGGCAAGATGTTTAGCGATGAGGATCTGCCCAAGTTCACCCGTCACCAGCTTGCACGCTGGCAGTGGTGGGGCTATGACCAGATCGGCTGGTTTGCAAACCAGGAGCCCGCGGTGCGCGATCACTTTATTGAGTATACCTACCGCTGGACGCAGATCAATAACCCCCACGCGTTTTTCCAGATGCCTTTCAGACGCATGCTCAGCGACGCACGCGTCGAGATGGTACGAGGCGATAACGGTGAGATGGGCGTAAATGCATATTATCAGATCAATAACAAGTCCGCCGCATGCCCTATGGGCTTTGGTCAGGAGGACATGATGAAGGCTTGCTGGGAGGACGGTGACCGCCTCAGAGAGGGATATGCCAACCCCGAGCACCTGATCCGCTACGGCTGCCGCGAGCAGTACGACCCCGAAACGGGCGTCAAGCTGCCCGAAAAGATGGTGGTTTACGGCAGCTTCCAGCCCTTTGTGGGCTGCGAGGAGAACGACTCCAACAGCGAGCTGACCCGTATGTATTACGTAGGCGACAATACCTACACCTTGTCGGTCGTCATTCCGTTTGCGGGCACGTACGATTACGCCGTGTCCACCTACGGTACGCTGTCCGCGGTTTATGCCGCATGCGGCAGGCGTCCTGCCAGCGGTGACGGCTATAAGTCGCACTTTACCACCGCGCGCGATAACTGCGTGGTCAAGTTCACCTTCCGTTATATCGATAACAAGGTGAGTGCAGAGGTTGTGGAATAATGAAAGAAATTTATCACGTAAAGGGCACGGTCAATCGCGGCTTTGTGGGGCAGATCACGTATACCGTCTGCCTTGAGCAGCCTTGCACTGCGCTCGACGTCCATCTGACTTACGATTTTGCCGAGCTGCGCTATCGCGACGACGACGTGACGCCCGAGGAGAAGGAAAAGTATTTCAAGACCGAGGAACATTTCCTTGCGTGCCCGCCCATTACGCCCGAGGTGCTTAAAAAGACGATAGGCGAGGTCAGCGAGATGAGCGGCTACGAGATCAGCGAAAAGCAGGCGCGCGATTATCTGATCTACGATATTGACCTCAAGACCGAAATTCATCCGCTTGCCACGCTCAACGATGAGTTTATCGGCTGCATTCATAAGCAGCTGCCCGATCGCCACATGATCTTTAGCCCCGAGGAAACTTCTCTTGGCTGCATTCCGCAGGACAAGATACAGGGCGTGCTCAAGATCACGCTGTTGGTCTTTAACGTGGCAAAGGACGATACGCACTATACCTTGACCGTCAGCGCAAAGTAAGGAGGGGAGCGGGATGTTCAAACGCTACGAATTACATAACCATACCAATGAATCCGATGCGCCCATTTCCTGTGCCGAGCTGGTAGAGCGCATGGCAGAGGACGGGGTGGATTGCTTTGCCCTGACCGATCATAATACCGTTTCGGGACACTATAAGATCCGTAAGATCATGGCGGAGCACGATTTCTCCCTGCAATGCGCGTACGGTATGGAATATACCACCTATTTCGGGCACATCGTGTGTCCCATGCTGGAAAAGTACGTGCCTTGGGACAGCATCGACCGCCATAAGCCGGAGCTGCTTTTCAAGGCTTGCAAAGAGGCAGGGGGAATTACCGGAATTGCGCATCCGTTTGCATACGGTGAGCCCTTTGCGCAGGGCTGCCGCTTTGAAATGCAGGTGGGCGATTTTACCGACGTGGATTATATCGAGATCATCAATAACCCCGAGCCGCTGCATTCGGTCAACGGGCCTGCCATTCGCTGGTGGGAGCAGCTGGTGTTCGGCGGTGTGCGCGTGTCTGCGTGCGCGGGCATGGACTTGCATAAGGTGACGGACTATATGGCCAATCGATTTGCAACCTATGCCGAAGGAAAAGCGGGCGGTGACGCGATCGATGAGCTGCGCGAGGCGCTTGCCAAGCAGCGTACCTGGGTATCCAGAGGCGTGCTGCTGACTTGGGAGATGCAAGGCGATTGCGTGCGTTTTGCGCTCTGCGACGTCAAAAAGCCCGGGTTTGTGTACCCGAGCAAGTATACCTTGTCGCTCAAGAGCCGTGACGGTGAGCGCACGTTTGATATTTCGGGCGGGGCTTTGACGCTGCCGCTGTCCGAGCTTGCGGATATTGAGATTCCCAAGCTGTACGGGGACTCGCTCGATCTTGCGGATCTGGTTTGTGTGGCACCTGTGATAAGAAAATAAAAAAGAGGATTTTCTCTCTGCATTCTTAGCGGAGAATTCAATTTCATAACGTAGGGCGGGGGCTTGCTCCCGCAGAAGAAACAAATCAATTTCTATAATATCGTAGGGGCGGATTCCATATCCGCCCTTTCCTTTTGGGGAGCATATGGAATGCTCCCCTACGGTAACACATATTGAAAACAAAATCTGCGGGAGCAAGGTCTCGCCCGCGGGCTCGGTCACGCTCGGGGTCTGACAGTCCACCGGACTGTCATTCAAGACCCTCTCGCCGCTTCGCTACCCCGCCCTACGCGTATTTGTTCCTCTGCTGACAGCGGGTTCCGGCTTCTGCCCGATGGCGCGTGGACTACCGCGCGCTATGCTTGCCCCCAGACGCGAGAGTCGGGAAAGTGGAAATTCCATTTAGATAGAACTAAAAGATATTACCTTTCTGCATATTTTTTCCAACCAAACAGTGATTTTAATTAAAAATATATTTGCAAAGTCGCTGACGAGTCGC
>JAZOVZ010000002.1:0-19341 GCA_045658965.1 Eubacteriales bacterium | reverse complement strand
GAGAAGTTTCGATCGAGCCTTTTCAAAGGCTCGCGCGGGTCGAGGGCGCGTAGCCCTCGTCGCCTCCGCAGAGGCGAAACTTTCTCTTCGCCGTTTTTTGGTTCTTTTTTGCGGCTACTCCGTCAAAAAAGAACGGAGAGGGTTTTCTCACATAAAATCCAGAGGGTCAATGAAATCCGCCTTTGGCGGATGAAATCCACATGCGTGGATGAAATCGCTGCGCGATGAAATCCGCCTTCGGCGGGTGGTGTTTTCCACCTTCGGTGGAGGATTTTCCCTGCTGCGCAGGGAAAATAAAAAGCCCGCATACCCAACGTGCCCAAAGTGCACGACGATGCGGACTGACCGTATTTTGTTTTCCGAAGCGTGTCAGCTTGCGGTGTTCACAAAAGACGGGCAGCCCATGCCAAAATAATAATAAAAGAACTGATATGCAGTCATGGTATTGCCTCCTTTTGTGATTTGTTGTGTGTCATTATACGCCCCTTTTTTGCGTTTGTCAATAGGTTTTTGAAAATTTCCCGAAAAATTGTGAAATTTTTGACAGGGCATCATAAGGGGCGGCAAAAGAAAGAATGTTCGCTCTCTCCCCCCCGCGCTTGGCACAGGCAGCGCGTATTATTCCCCTGCCTCGAAAACAATCTCATTCAGTTAAGAAACTGCCCACAGCAGGCAAGGGAATAGACCGGATGTGCGATGAAGAGGCGTCCCCCGGGGGGAAGCTGTCGCGCAGCGACTGAAGGGGAACGCGAAAGTTTGAACTTGGATTGTTATACCCAAACGGGCAACCATACCGTTTAGTCCGCAGCTCCCCTTCAGTCGCCTACGGCGCCAGCTTCCCCCCGGGGGACGCCTTTTTGACGCGTACCCGCATCGTTTGGGTGCCCGCTATGAGTTTTCCTTAACTGAATGACATTGCCTTCGGGAGGGTGGAACATTAGCGCTGCCCTGTGCCAAGCGCAGGGGGAGAGCGCGAATACGATCGCTTTTTGCGTTTTACATCGTGGCTGTCAAAAGCGAAAAAGTATTAGAGAGCGGAGCATGCAAAAGGAACTGCTTCAAGTTGTTGAAGCAGTTCCTACAGTTTTGAGCGAGCCAATGCGTTGGTATAAATGAATTTTCCAATCGTGAACGGAACAAAAATAAAAGCAAAGCACAAGATCCAGTATCGATCGGATATTGCCCCAAACAGATCAGTGGCTGCGTAAAGTGCCAATACCACCACAGTAATCGCGTAATGCAGATATGAAAGAATTGCCAAGGCGCGGTATTTGGGGGCGTATGCTTCGGCAAATACAGGCATCCATAAAAGTCGTTGAAAAAATGACCAATTGGTTTTGTAATGGAGTACCGCACGCTTAAACGTTTTGCCGTGATGATGGATACGCGTGTATCCCACTGCAAGGAAAATCGCTTTTGCGTGTAAGTCAAATATGACAGTAGCAGCGGTGATCAACAAACAGAGTAAAGCGGGACCTAAATAAATCCACATTTTGCGCCCCTCCTTTCATAATATTCCGGATTTCATTATACCATACGGGGTGATGGATGTCAATACGAGCGTCATCCTTTGATTTCATACAATATTTGTCAATCTCATTTGCTTATAAAATCACACCGCGCGTGGCAGAATAAAGCGTGAAAATCCTTTTTTGGGGGGCAAATATGAAATTAACGCAAAAAATCAGGGCAATTTGCGCGCTTTTGTGTCTTTGCTTGATGGCGTGCGCATGCCTGACGGGATGTGGCAGACAGGATACCTACCGCGTGGCGGTGTTTGCATATAAATTCGACGACAGCTATATCGCCACGGTGAGAGGCGCGCTGGAGAAGTATTTTAAGGATTACGGCGACCGCATGACCGTCACCTTTTATAACGGTGAGAATAATCAGCAGACCCAGAGCGCGCAGATCGATACCGCTATTACGGGCGGTGCGGATCTGCTGATCATCAACGCGGTGGATTTCAAGAGCGCGGGCGAGGCGCTGGCAAGCAAGGCGCACCAGAAGGGCGTGCCGGTCATTTTCTTTAATCGCGAGGTGTCGGACGCGGCGGTCAAAATGTCGGATAACATCTGCTTTGTGGGCACAGACCCCGACGCGCCCGGTTATATGCAGGGCGAGCAGGTGGCTGCGCTGCTCGGCTCGGACGAGGCGTTCCGTAAATACGACCTCAACGGCGACGGTAAGATCCAGTACGCCATGTTCCGCGCAGAGGTGGGCAATGCCGAAGCGGACGGACGCACCAAGTATTCGGTCGAGCAGGCAAATAAGCTGCTGTCTGACAATGACGCCTTGACCGTTGCCGACAAAAAGGGTGGCGTGCTTGAACGCGTGGGCGCGGATCAGCCCGCAAACTGGGATAGCGCGACCGCTAATAATATGATGGGTTCGCTGTTCCGCGTGCAGGACGGCGTGCCCAATATCGAGCTTGTGCTGTGCAACAATGACGATATGGCACTTGGCGTGATCTCTGCGCTGGAGGCAAAGGGGTATAATACCAAGGGCAGCCGCGATCAGGGCGCGTATATCCCCGTATTTGGCGTGGATGCGCTGGCAACTGCCATGGATGCGATCAAGAACGGCAAGATGCAGGGCACGGTCAAGCAGGACGGTGACGCTATGGCAAAGGCGATCGTCACCATTGCCGCCAATATCATGGAGGGCAAGGAGTTCCTTGCAGGCACGGATTACCAGTTTGAGCAGGACGTGCGCAAGCTGCGCATCGCGTATTCTCCCGTCAATGCGGAATGAAAAGCATGGGCTGCGCTGTAAATTGATCATCATACAATCAGAAAATGAAATTTGCCAAAAGGCAAATTTTTACCGCAACGTTCCGCGAACAGCGGAATATATCACTCGCGCATAGCGCGAACATCACTTTTGCGAAAGCAAAAATATCACATTTCGCCCATGGCGAAATATATCGTTGCGCTGCCACCGGCGCGCGCCGTGGCAGCGAGAAAGGGCACTTGTTATGGAGTATATTCTGGAAATGCGGGATATTTGCAAGCAATTCCCGGGCGTTAAGGCGTTGGACGGCGCACAGCTGTGCGTGCGCCCCGGCAGTGTGCACGCGCTGATGGGAGAAAACGGTGCGGGAAAATCCACGCTGCTCAAGTGCCTGTTCGGTATTTATCATAAGGATAGCGGTGTCATTCGCCTGGGAGGCAAGGGCGTGGACTTCAAAAGCCCCGCACACGCCATGCGCGAGGGCGTTTCCATGGTGCACCAGGAGCTTAATCAGGCATTGCGCCGCAGCGTGGCGGATAACGTGTACCTGGGCAGATATCCCACGCGGGCGGGACTTGTGCGCGAGGGGTATATGCATGAGAAGACGCGCGAGCTGCTGAAAAGTCTTGATATGCACATCGATCCCGCGCGCATCATCGGCTCTTTGTCGGTTGCAGAGCGGCAGATGGTGGAGATCGCCAAGGCGGTGTCCTACCATGCCAAGGTGCTGGTGCTGGACGAGCCCACCTCGTCCTTGACCGATCGCGAGGTCGAGCATCTGTTCCGCATTATTGAGAAATTAAAGGCGCGCGGCTGCGGCATCGTGTATATCTCGCATAAGATGAACGAGATTTTGCGCATATCGGACGAGGTCACGGTCATGCGCGACGGCAGGTATATCTCTACCGATAAAGCAAAAGATCTGACCACGGAGCAGATCATAGCCAAAATGGTGGGCAGGGAGCTTGCCGATCTGTATCCCGGTGCGCAGCGCGAGCGCGGCGAGCCCTTGCTCTGCGTCGAGGGGCTTTGTGCAAAGGGGCTTTCGGACGTTTCCTTTACGCTGCACCGCGGTGAGGTGCTGGGGCTTTGCGGACTTGTGGGCGCGGGGCGCACAGAGATTTTGGAAACTTTGTTCGGTATGCGCCGCGCCACGGGTGGGCGCGTGACGCTGGCAGGTAAGGAGCTGCGCGCAAAATGCCCCGCCGAGGCAATTCGCGCGGGGCTTGCACTTTTGACAGAGGAGCGGCACGCAACCGGCATTCTGGGCGGTCTTTCGCTGACCGATAATGCCTGCGTAGCGCGATTGAGAAGCTATCGCGGTGCGCTGGGGCTTTTGCGCACGGGGCGCATGCACAAGGATACCGACGGCATCATCCGCGATCTGCGCGTGCGGTGTGCGGGCAGAAGCACGCTCATCAAGCTGCTTTCGGGCGGCAACCAGCAAAAGGTGATCTTGGGCAGGTGGCTTATGACCGACCCCGAGGTGCTGCTCTTGGACGAGCCGACACGCGGCGTGGACGTGGGCGCAAAATCCGAGATCTACGCGCTGATCGCAAGCCTTGCGGCAAGCGGCAAGGGCATTATCATGGTGTCAAGTGAGATGCCCGAGCTGATCGGCACGTGCGACCGCATATTGGTGGTGTCGGGCGGCAGGATCGCGGGCGAGATGGAGCGCGGGGCGTACAGCGAGCAGGAGCTGATGGCATTAGCGGCAAAATACGTTTGACGGAGAGAGGAAACATGGAAGAGAGAGAAACGACGGGTGTGATCGGTCGTGCCAAAGCAAGCCTTGGCAATTTCAAGGCGCTATCGGGACGGGAACGCGTAAGAGTCATCAAAAACGGGGTCTTGGATAACGCCTTATATATTCTGATCGCGGTGTTCGTGATCGCGGTTTTTGCATATAATCCAAGCTTTTTGTCTGCGGATTCGGTGGTCAATATCCTCATGCAGTCCGCCTCGCGTCTGATCATGGCGCTGGGCGTGGCGGGCATCATCGTGCTGACGGGCACAGACCTCTCCGCAGGCAGATGCCTTGGTCTTTGCGCCTGCATCTGCGCGTCGCTGCTTCAGTCGGATACGGTCATGGGAAAGATGTTTCCCGCGCTGTCGTATCGTGCGTGGCTGATCCCCGTCGCCCTTTTGCTGGTCATGCTGGTGGGTGCTTTGGTGGGCGGCTTTAACGGCTTTATGGTGTCGCGATTTAAGCTGCACCCCTTTATCGTCACGCTGGGCACGCAGCTGATCCTGTATGGCGGTGTGATGTGGTACGTGTCCTTGGGGCAGAACAACAGCGCGCCCATTGCGGGGCTTGATGAGGGATACACGAGGCTGGTCACGGGCGGCATCAATATAGGCGGCGTGCAGATTCCCAACTTTTTATGGATCGCGGTTGCCGTCACGCTGCTGGTGTGGGTGATCTGGAACAAGACGGTGCTGGGCAAAAATATGTTTGCGGTGGGCACCAACCCCGAGGCGGCATCCGTTTCGGGCGTCAGCGTGGCAGGCACCATTGTCAGCGTGTTTGTGCTGGCGGGCATTTTGTACGGTGTTTCGGCATTTGTGGAGTGTGCGAGAGTGTCTTCCAACTCCACCGCCACGGGCGTCAACTATGAGCTGGACGCCATTGCCGCGTGCGTGATTGGCGGCGTGTCGTTTATGGGCGGTGTGGGCAAGGTGCGCGGCGTGCTGCTGGGCGTATTTTTGCTGCAGTTGGTCAACGCGGGATTGGTATTCCTCAATTTTGAGCCCGCGGTCATGACGGTGATCAAGGGCGCGATCATTTTGGTCGCCTGCCCATTGGATATGCGAAAGCATATCGCGAAAACCTAACCCCAAACTCATGAAAAGTTTGGGTCGAGCCTTTTCAAAGGCTCGCGGGCTCCAAGGGCAGCGCCCTTGGTCGCCTCCGCAGAGGCGAAACTCCAAAATCGCCGTTTTTGGTTCTTTTTGCGGCAATTTTGCCAAAAAGAACGGAAACGGTTTGCTCACATCCCACCTCAACGGACAACTAAACCCAAATGTTTGTAGGGGAGGATAGTATCCTCCCGCCAGCGTTGAAGTTGGTTTGTCGACACCCAAGCGGATGCCCAAACCTTTTACTGGCGGGAGGATGATATCCTCCCCTACAGAAGTTCGTTTTTTACTTTGAGATAATTTTCTCCGTTCTTTTTCTTGGCTATGTAGCCGCAAAGAAGAACATATTTGCTTCGCAAATTAAACGGCGATAAAGAGTTTCGCCTCTGCGGAGGCGACTTGGGGCGCTGCCCCAAGACCCCGCAAACTTTTGGAAAAGTTTGATCAAAACTTTTCGTGAGAGGGCGTCCTGACTTAAAGCAGATGCGCGTACAGCTCCTCGGGGTTTTTGGGGGAGAGGAGAATGGGCGCGATATCAAACGCGGTCTTGCAGCCAACCTCGCCTGCCTGTCCGAGTCTGTATGCCGCTCTTGCAAAGGCAACAAGTACGCTGCCCGTGAAATCGGGGTTGGACTCAAGATTTAACGCATACTCAACGGTATGTGCCGATCCCGTTGCCGCTTTGCCCGATACGATGACCTTGCCGCCGTGGGGCAGTCCTGCATGGTCGCGATGCAATTGTTCAAGGCTGACGAAATGCACCGTGGTCTTGTAGGGCGCAAAATAATTGGGCATGGTCACGATCTTGTGCTCAATCTCCTTGGCGTCCGCGCCGTCCTTGATCGCTACGTAGCAAACTCTCTCGTGCATGTCCGCTGCCTTGAAATCGGGCATCTCGCCCGCTCTGACGCGCGCGACCGCATCCTCAATGGGAACTGTGTACTGTCTTGCATCGGCAACGCCCTCGATGCGGCGAATGGCATCGGAATGTCCCTGGCTGACGCCCGTGCCCCAAAAGGTGTAAGCCTTGCTGTCGGGCAGAATACTCTCTGTGTACAGTCTGTTGATAGAAAACATACCGGGATCCCAGCCTACCGAAATGACGGCGACCTTGCCGCCCTTGCGTGCGGCTGCGTCCACGTTCTCTCTGTGCGCAAGGATATTGGCGTGCGTGTCAAAGCTGTCAATGACGTGGAATTTTTCGGCAAGCGCGGGGGTGGACGTGGGCAGATCTGTCGCAGAGCCGCCGCAGTTGATGACCACGTCAATGCCGTCTGCCATGTCCTTCAGCGCGTCCATATGATATACGGGCATGCCGCTTGCACTCTGCACACTCGCGGGATCGCGGCGTGTAAAAATGCCTACGGCTGTCATGTCGGGCGCGGCACACAGCGCGGCTTCCACACCGCGACCGAGATTACCGTAACCCACAATCGCTACTTTCATAATCCTTCTCCTTGTTCAGATCTGCAAGCATGGTCTGCATGTCGTAAAGCCCTGCAGGCTGCTTTGCAATATATGCCGCAGCAGTCAGCGCGCCCTCAGCAAACAGCGCGCGGGTGTGCGCCTTGTGCTCCAGCGTAATGGTCTGGCTGTCTGTGCAGATGCACACCTTGTGCTCACCCACCACGTTACCCATGCGCACGGCAGAAATGCCGATTTCCTGCGGCTCGCGCTTGCACTGACCGCTTCTGCCAAGCACGCGGCGCGCATCGGGGCGCACCTCTTCAATTGCCCCTGCAAGCATGAGTGCCGTACCGCTGGGGGCGTCCGCCTTGTGTTTATGGTGTACTTCAATAATTTCAATATCCGCGTCGGGGAATGCGCGCGCTGCCTGCTTGGCAAGCTGTAAAAGCACCGCAATACCTACCGACATGTTGCCCGAATGGAATATCGGGGCGTGCTCCGCAGCCTTTGCAATGTGAGAGAGCTGGGTTTCGTTGTGTCCCGTCGTGCCAATGACGCAGGGAACGGCGTTTGCCACGGCATAGTCCAGCACCGCGTCTGTCGCGCTTGCGTGGGAAAAATCCACGATCACGTCGGGTATCTCACCGCACGCGGCAGGGGTGTGGGGATATTCGTCGGAAAACGCGTCCACGCCCATATAGGCACTCGTGCCTGCATAACCGTTCTGCGCCAGCGTCACAAGCTCCTTGCCCATTCTGCCCGCAGCACCGATGATCATGACCTTCATACGTCCAGTCCTGCCTCTCTCATGCGTGCGTACAGGATTTCTGCGTGTGCCTCTTCCATTTCGGTCAGGGGCAGACGGATGGCAGGGGAGCAGAAGCCCATCTTTGCCATTGCCGCCTTGACGGGAATGGGATTGACCTCCGAGAAGAGCGCCTTGATCAGGGGCAGGTACTTGCATTGCAGCGCAGCCGCACCCTTAACGTCTCCCTGCCAAAACAGCTCACAGATCTGCTTGGTCTCGCGGGGAAGGACGTTGGAAAGCACCGAAATGCAGCCAAGTCCGCCCATGGAGAGCACGGGTACGATCTGGTCGTCGTTACCGGAGTAAATATCCATCGTATCTCCCACCAGCGCGGCGGTCTCTACGATCGCACTGATATCACCGTTTGCTTCCTTGATGGCGACGATCTTTTCGTTCTTGGCAAGCTCTGCGTAGGTCGCGGGTGCGATGGCGCAGCCGGTACGCGAGGGCACGTTGTATGCAATGATGGGCTTGTCGGATGCATCCGCAATGGCGTTGAACATCTTGACAAGACCCTTTTGGGTTGCCTTGTTATAGTAGGGAGTGACGACCAGCATAGCGTCCGCACCGACCTCTGCGGAAAAGCGGGTCAGATCGCAGGCGTAGGCGGTGTCGTTACTGCCCGTGCCCGCAATGATGGGCACGCGGTGTGCTGCGCGCTCAACGGAATAGCGGATGACCTCGCGGTGCTCCGCGTCGGTCAAGGTCGAGCCCTCGCCCGTTGTGCCTGCAATGACCAAAGCGTCAATGCCGCATTCGATCTGCCAGTCGATCAAGCGTCCGAACGCCTCGTAATCCACGCTGCCGTCTGCGTGCATGGGGGTGATGAGCGCGGTGGCAATGCCCTTGAAAATGGGAGTGTGTGTCATGTTGCTTTCTTCCTTTTATCTCACAAATTTTTATACGAAATAAAGAGTGCTTCCCGCACGGGGAAGCACTCTTGCATCATAATCTCCGATCACTCGGACAATATCCATGCCAAAGAGAAGCACCCCGCGCAAATTGCGCGACAGTCGAACGCCTGTTACTGCGTTCGCCCAGCCAAAACCGCTGCACCCGCGGCAGGCTTCGGCAAGTGCCCCTTTCGCTTACCAACGGCTGTGCTGCCTCTATGCGGTAAGGTACTCATGACGCCCTGCGCCTCGACTCTTATTATATCGCAATTATAAACGATTTTTTCTTTGTTGTCAATAGGATTTGAAAATATTATCAGTCCGACGCAAATTCGTCCAAGAAATATCCTCTGGTCAATGCGCGATCTCCTCTCTCGTCCGTGATGACGAGGCGGAAATAAGCGCGGTCAAGCGGAAATCCGCTTTGCTTGATCTCGCCGATATAGCCGTTCAAATCAAACTCAGCATACGTCATGCACGCACCGCTCTTGCGCGCCGCCCAACGGCCAACGGTGTGCACCTCTGCGCGCACTACGCGGGAGGTTGCGGGGAACGTGACCTTGAGCACGCCGTCTTCGAGGTACATCTCCTCAATCTCGGGGCCCCAGGAGGCATAGAAATCCCCCTTGGCATAGGCGGTCATGATGGCGTCGTAGGAGAGCTCCTGCGCCTTAAAGCGCACGTGACCGACGCACATGTCGTGGTCGCCGTGGCAGTCATCGGTGGCAATGGGGTAGACGCGCTTGCCTGCCTTGAGAAAATGATCCAAAACGTGATCGCCCTGATCCAGTACCCAGCCTGCCACCACGCAGCCCGTATTGTAGACCTCCACGGCAGTCAGCCCCTCAAGGCCGATGTAGTCGGGGTAGGATTGAATGGACCAGTCGGGGTGGTTGTAGCTGACAAGGTAGCCCTTGGCGCGCGCCTCGGCAATCATTTCGTTCTGTCCCTCTACCGAGTAGATACGCACGTAGTCGCCCTTGTAGTGGCTTTGTTTTGCGGCAAGAGCCTGCGCGTTGGCAAAGGCATAGCGCGGATTGGGGCAAACGTAATCGGTCTGATTCGGAATGGGGGAATAGAAATTCAAATGATAGCAGGGCGTGGTCATCCACGAGTTGCCGATGTCGGGTGCATTGGTTTCCACCTCGTAAGAGGTAATTGCCAAAAAGTCCGCGTCGTTAAGATCGGAGTGGTCGATCATGATATCGTGGTCGGTATAGGCGACCACGCTGTAGCCGTGCACCTTGTAAATTTCCTTGATCTGCTCGGGCGTTTTGGAGCCGTCGGAGCAGGTGGTGTGCGTGTGCAGATTTGCCTTATAAAAGCAGCCGTCCTTGGGAAGAAGGTAGTGGATCATAAAACGCTCCTCTCTTGCCTGTGTTCGGGGGTGTCTTGGGGATGCGGGATCGTGCCGTTATTTTGCAAAATTCTCCAGCGCCTGCGCGTCCTTTGCCGAGATGGGCTCAACGAAGGTGGGTCTGTTTTCCTCGGTGCCGTATACGTAGATCATCAGCGTGCCCATCGGCTCTTTTTGGTAGTCGATGTCCTCGTTGAAGTAGATATCCACGTAGACCGCCAGCACGTCGGCGCGCATGACGGGCTCACCCTCCTCGTCCAGATGATCAAAGATATCGATGCCGTCAAAGGTCAATCTCTCGTAGTTGTAAAGATTTTTGGTGTCCTTGACGCACGCCGTGGGCATAAAACGCTCAAAGCGCACGCAGGCAGGGTCGTTGACGTCGTTGTCGTCGGGATTGTCGGGGGTCAGGTCGTACGCCACGGTCACGGTCACGTCAAACCAGTCCTTGCCGCGCTCCAGGGGCGCGGGCTTGCCAAGATCTGCGGCAACGCGCTTGAGCGTGCTGTTGTTATAGCGGAAGGTCAGCTGCAGCTGGTCGGCATAGGGCAGAAAGTCTGCCTGCGTGACCGAGAAATAGCCCTTGGCATCTCCGTCGCGGATGATGGTGTCGTATCTTTGGTGCAGCACGATAAAGTCGCCCGCATCGGGGTCTTGGGTGTGCGCGGTGTAAGCATCGTAAAGCGTTTGGTTGGGCTGCAGAGCCTGCATGGATTTGGGGTCGCCCGAGGACAGGATGCGCCAGAGCATCACGCCCAGCATTGCACCGATAAAAAGTCCGATCAGCGACTTGATCACCCAGCCGATGATACGGGATGTGGTAGATTTAGCCATAGTTATTTTTCCTTTATTGCATGTATTTGAGCTTGTCCAGCGCGTTTTGCAGAATGATCTCTGCCGAGAGCGTGTCAATGACCTGCTTTCTCTTTGCGCCGCGCGTGTCGGTCTCGTTTAAGTAGCGCGAAGCCGCCATGGTGGTCATGCGCTCGTCTAAGGTTGCCACGTGGATGCTCTCGCCCAGCTTGTATTGCAGGATGTTTGCGAATTTTTGCGCGTGCTGTGCGCGAGGGCCAAACGAGCCGTCCATATTGACGGGCACGCCAACCACCACACCGACCACGCCCAGCTCACGCGCGATCTCGGCGGTCTTTTCAGCCGTTTTTTCCATGCCGCCCACGGATATGGTCTGTCTGCCGGATGCCATGGAGCGCAAGGAATCCGAGACGGCAATGCCGGTTCTCTTGTCGCCAAAATCCACGCCCAGCAGCTTGCCCTTGGTTTGTTTCAGTATTTGCATGTGTGATTACCTCTGGATCATACGGTGCATGATATTGATCACGCCCTCAAAGAATTTGTCGTTGTTTGTTTCATTGTGCGGCTCGTGGCGCATGCCCTCGAAGTACATCGAGGAAAGCTCCTTGGCACCTGCCTCGCGCATGCGTGCCTCCACGTGGCGCACGCCCTTGCCAAAGTTGCCCACGGGGTCGTCCTCGCCCGAAACGATCAGCATAGGCAGCTCAAGCGGCATCTTCTGCGCCCAGCCCTTGTCGGACACGTAGCCAAGCAGGGTAAAGAGCGTCAGGTAGCCGTTGACCGTAAAGCGGTAGGAGCAGAACGGGTCGGCGTTGTATTTTTCGATGACCGCGCGGTCGCGGGTCAGCCAAGCGTTTTTGATGCCGTCCGACTTGAAGGGCTTATCGTAAGAGCCGAACGCAATGTTGTAGAGCAGATTCGAGCGGTTGTGCTTGCCGAAAAGTCCCAGCACGCGGCAGAGCAGCTTGCCCGCGCCCGTGGGGGCTTCGGGACCTGCCGTACCGCTGATGACTGCGGCATTCCAAGCGTCCTTGTATTCGGTCAGTGCCCGGCGTGCGATAAAAGAGCCCATGCTGTGTCCGTACAGAATGACGGGCAGGGAGGGGAAGGTCTTTCTGATCCAGCCGTTGACCGCGTAAACGTCCTTGACAAGACAGAGCGCGGGGTCTTTGGCATCGGTAATGTAGCCAAGCTCGTCTGCATTTCGCGCGGTATAGCCGTGACCGAGGTGGTCGTGACCCACAACGGCAAAGCCCGCGTCACACATGCGCTCGGCAAAATCGGTGTAGCGCAAAACGTACTCGCACATGCCGTGCGAGAGTTGGATCACGCCTACGGGATTCTCGGGCGTCCAGCACCAAGCGGCAAGCGTGTGGATGCCGTCCGAGGAGGGCAGGGAAAACGCGTTTGCGGTGTATTTCATGGCAAGTCCTCCTTGATTCTAAGTTATATCTTTCCCGCCGTCAGCGAGATGAGAAGCTTGAGGTTGTCGGGCTGCACCTTTGCCTCGTGTGCCGCCTTGTTGCGGTGCAGCTCACCGCACTTGGTACAGCGGTGCACGATCACGTAGCCCTTTTTGGGGTCGGGCTCGACTCGCACGGGCTCCATTTGCCCTTGGCACTCGCTGGCGCGGTCACCGGGGAAGACGTCAAGGTGCATCGACCACAGGCAAAAGGGGCAATGATTGCGTGAGGTATAGCCCAGCGGCTGCACCTCGCGCCCACAATGCGCGCAGATAAAGCCGTCGTCGTTTTTGGTAAATCTCTTTTGCTCCATATTTGCCTCCAAATGGGTATATATATTATATTTTATTATATTTATAAGCCTTTGTCAAGATACAGATTGTGAATAAAGAAATCCTTGCAAATCCCCCCAACAGCCTTGACAACTGTGACTTGATAATGGTATAATAAAGTGACAAAACTTTGCAACGGAGGGACATTCCCATGAATCAAGAAAAGCTGCAAATGCTGAAATCCAAGGCAAAAGCAATTCGTCTTGGTGTGCTGGAAGGCACGCACGCCGCAAAATCGGGTCACCCGGGCGGATCTCTTTCGATCTCCGACCTGTTGGCTTACCTATATTTTGACCACATGAACGTTGATCCCGCCGACCCCAAGAATCCCGATCGTGACAGATTGGTGCTTTCCAAGGGTCACTGCGCGCCCGCTTTGTACGCGGCGCTGGCAGAGCGCGGATATTTCGATAAGTCGCTGATCGGCACGCTGCGTCAGCACGATTCTATCCTGCAGGGACATCCCGATATGAAGCATATCCCCGGTGTGGATATGTCCACCGGTTCTCTTGGTATGGGCTTCTCGGCTGCTTGCGGCATGGCTTTGGCTGCAAAGCTGGACGGCAAGGCTTACCGCACTTACGCTATCGTGGGCGACGGCGAGAGCGAGGAGGGTCAGATCTGGGAGGCTTGCATGTTTGCAGCGCACTACTCTCTTGACAACCTGTGCCTGATCATTGACTCCAACGGCTTGCAGATCGACGGTCCCGTTGCAGAGGTCATCGGCCCTGCTCCCTTTGAAGCAAAGCTGGAGGCGTTCGGATTTTTCGTACAGACCATTGACGGTCACGATTTTGAGCAGATCGAAGAGGCTCTCGAAAAGGCTAAGGCGGTCAAGGGCGCACCCAGTGCCATCGTGATGAACACGGTCAAGGGCAAGGGCGTTTCCTTTATGGAAAATCAGGTCAAGTGGCACGGCTCTGCTCCCAATGATGAGCAGTATGCAGCCGCTGTGGCAGAGCTGACTGCAAAGGAGGACTAAGAGAATGGCTTATAAAATTGGCGATATGGTAGCCACCAGAGATGCGTACGGCAAGGCGCTGGTAGAGTTTGCAGAGCAGTATGATTACGTGGTGCTGGACGCTGACCTTGCGGAGGCGACCAAGACCGTGACCTTTAAGAAGGCGTATCCCGACAGATTTTTCGATTGCGGCATTGCCGAGGGCAATATGGTCTGCGTGGCTGCGGGACTTGCAGCTGCGGGCAAGACCGCGTTTGCTTCTTCCTTTGCCATGTTTGCAGCGGGCAGAGCGTACGAGCAGGCAAGAAATGCGGTCGGTTACCCCCACCTCAACGTCAAGATCGGTGCAACGCACGCAGGTCTTGCGGTTGGCGAGGACGGTGCGACCCACCAGTGCCTTGAGGATCTGGCACTCATGCGCACCATTCCGGGTATGACCGTGATCAACCCTGCGGATGCCGTGGAGGCAAGACTTGCTGTGAAATGCGCAATCGAGACCGACGGCCCGTTCTATATTCGTTTCAGCAGAAACGTGCTGCCCGTGGTCAATGACGAGGAGACTTATACCTTTGAGCTTGGCAAGGGCGTTATGCTGCGCAACGGCAAGGACGTCACTCTTGTGGCAACCGGTTACATGGTTTCCATGGCGTTGGAGGCTGCAAAGCTGCTGGCTGAAGAGGGCATTGACGCAAGAGTCATCAATATCCACACGCTCAAGCCACTGGACAAGGAGATCATTTGCAAGGCAGCAGAAGAGACAGGCGCGATCGTAACGGCTGAGGAGCACAACGTGATCGGCGGTCTGGGCTCGGCTGTAGCGCAGGCTGTATGCGAGGGCTGCCCCGTACCGGTGCTCAGCGTTGGTACAGAGGACGTGTTCGGCAGAAGCGGCAAGGTTCCGCCGCTGCTTGAGATGTACGGTCTGACCCCCGCGAACATTGCGGATAAGGCAAAGAAGGCAATGGCACTCAAGAAGTAAATAAAACGATAAAACCGCAGGCGAAAGCCTGCGGTTTTGTTTTGCCCCCGAGTGTCATCCTGAGCGGAGAGAGGTCGCCAAGCGACCGAACGAAGTCGAACTTTTGCAGAGTGGATATTTCGCAGCTTAATGCTGCGAAATGAAACGGAGCAAAAGCACGAGCCGTGATACCGGGGACTGTCCCCTGTGTCATGGTGAAGTGGGATCTGCGCAGGTCATCTCAATGTCTATTGAGCCTTTGAACTGTTTTAATGCGTCGGTTGTATGCTTGCTTGCCATCTGTTTTTTTCAGCATATCGAATGTAACTTGATGTAGGCAGACGTTGATCAAACCGTTTGGAGATCCCGCGTCGCCACGACACGGGGGACAGTCCCGCAGTAACACGCCTGCGGCGCGTCACAGGGGACAGTCCCCGGTATCATGGCTCGCGCTTTTGCTCCGTTTCGCGCCCTGCGCTACACTATGCAAAAGTTCGACTCGTCGCTTTGCGACTCGCTCAGGATGACACTTGGGGTGTGACTTGTCCTAACTTTTAAAGTCAAGCAATTGGCGTTTGTGTGTTCTATTTCTTACCCTTTCCTCATAACATATAGCGAACAAAACAGGGGAGGACGTATTATGCCTGAACATTCCATTTATCAAGATATCGCCGAGCGTACGGGCGGCGACGTCTATATCGGGGTCGTTGGCCCCGTACGTACCGGTAAATCCACCTTTATCAAACGCTTTATGGAAGCCCTCGTGCTGCCCAATATCGGCGAGGGCTACTCGCGCGAGCGTGCGCGTGACGAAATGCCGCAGTCGGCTGCGGGCAAGACGGTCATGACCACCGAGCCCAAATTCATTCCCGATCAAGCCGTGCCCATTCAGATCGACGATTGCGCTTCCTTGCGCGTCAAAATGATTGATTGCGTGGGCTATATCGTGCCCGAAGCACTCGGCACTATCGAAAACGGGCAGCCGCGCATGGTGCGCACGCCCTGGCAGGAAGAGCCCATGCCCTTTGTCGAGGCAGCCGAGATGGGCACGCAAAAGGTCATTACCGAGCATTCCACCATCGGTATGCTGATCACCACAGACGGCAGTATCGGTGATATCTCGCGCCCAAGCTACGTCGAAGCCGAGGAGAGGATCGTGGGCGAGCTTAAGGCTTTGGGTAAGCCGTTTGCCATGATCTTAAATTCGGTCAATCCCACCTCGGAAAGTGCTATGAATCTTGCCTATGAGCTGGAGGAAAAGTACGGTGTGCCTGTCGCGCTTGTGTCCTGCCTGGAGCTTGATGCCGAGGATATCCGCCATATTTTGGAGCTTGTGCTGCATGAGTTTCCCGTAGCCGAGATCGCCCTGCACCTGCCCGAATGGACGCGCGCCCTGGATGCCGAGCACCCCATCCGTCGCTCGCTGCTGCAATCCATTCGCCGCTGTGCCGATCGCGTCAGCAAGATCGGGGACGTCAAGGACGCGTTTGCCGACCTTGGCGAAAACGAGTATATCAAAAATGCCGAGATCAACGCCATCGACCTTGGCACGGGCAAGGTGCGCATTTCCATGGAGCCCATCGACGGGCTGTACTATCAGGTCATCAGCGAACTGACGGGATTTGAGATCGAGGGCGAGCAGGAGCTGATTGCGCTGTTGCGCCGCCTTGCCGTGGTGCAGGAGGAGTACAACAAGATCGAGGGTGCGTTGCGGGATGCAGAAGAGAAGGGCTACGGCATCGTCATGCCCGATATTGAGGATATGACCTTGGAAGAGCCGCGCATTGTCAAGCAGGCGGGCGGCTACGGGGTCAAGCTGCGCGCAGGGGCGCAGTCCATCCACATGATCCGCGCCAACATCTCTGCCGAGGTCAGCCCCATGGTGGGCAGCGAGCAGCAGAGTGAGGATCTGGTCAAGTACATGCTGCGCGAGTTTGAGGAGGACCCCAAAAAGATCTGGGAGTCGCACATGTTCGGCAAGAGCCTTTACGAGCTGGTCAACGAGGGGCTGCACGCAAAGCTGGAGCATATGCCCGAGGCGTCACGCACCAAGATCGGCGACACGCTCGAAAAGATCATCAACGAGGGCAGCAACGGGCTGATTTGCATTATTCTGTAAATATAAAAAGGGGCGCAAGCCCCTTTTTGTGTGGCTGAGTCAAGCGTTTGGATCAGCCTTTTTTATATGCACGCGCCTTGACAAAAAAAGCATGGGGCGGTATAATATGCTTGTGAGAAAGTGCATTTCATGCAAAAAGATGGGAAAATGCAGGCAAGAGCTGCCGCTTTTCGCAGCTTTGAAGAAAGGACGGATTTTTTATGTTTTTTGATGAAATCATTCACGGTACGCAGTATTACCGTTCGCCCACCCCGCTGCCCGAAGAATGGGAAGGGGATATTGCCGCTCTTGGTGACGCTCATCTGGACACCTTCCAGATTCGTATCAACTGGCGTTGGAATGAGAGACAGGAGGGCGTTTACGATTTTTCCGACGTGGATAGGCTGATGGATCTTGCCGAGAAGTATAACCGCAAGGTCATCATCAAGTTTTTGCTGGAATGTGCCCCCCAATACGTGTTCGAGAAATACGAGGGCGCGCGCATCGGTCCGCGCGGCGAGCAGCTTCGCGGTGGCTCGCACGGTGCTTTTTACGGAGGCTGGCGTCCTTGCTTTACCAATCCCCACGTGCAGGAGGCAGCCAAGAGATTTGTGGAAAAGGTTGCCGAGCGTTATGCGGGACGCAAGAATCTGATCCTTTGGAATGCCTGGAATGAGATCCGCAACCGTCCCGTTGAGGACTGCTTCTGCAAATATTGCCGTGCAGGATATGGCAAATATCTGCAAAAGAAATTCGGTACGGTGGAAAATCTGAATGCGTTTTACGGCACGGCGGAGGATAGCTTTGAAACGATTGCCCTGCCCGCTATGCCGCACGGATATTGGGATATCTATGAATTCAAAAAATACAAGGGCTCGGCAGATCTGTACGACTGGCTGCGTTTTGTGTACGACGGTGTCCGCAAATACGATAAGGAGCGTCCCATCATGGCGCACGTGGGCTTTACAAGCGCGTTCCAGCTTTCTATTAGCGACGTTTGCGACGATTACGAGGTGTCAAAGGCTGTGGACTTCTGGGGAACCAGCGTGCCCTGCGATACCGAGATGCGCACGCACGAGCAGCGCCTTGATTTTATGATGCTGCACGATTTTCTCCGTTCTGTGGACAAGAATTATTTCATTCACGAGATCTATCCCGGACTTGGTATGTTTAAGTACAAATACGACACGCCCTTTGATATGGAGTTCAAGACCTACGCCTCGCTGGCAGGCGGTGCAAAGGGGATCGTGTATTGGCAGTACAGAGCCGAGCGGCTTGGCCATGAGCAGGATTGCGCGGGACTTGTCCGTATGGACGGCAGCCCTCGCCCCGTGCTGCAGACCGTCAGCGATTTCGGCGCGGATCTTAAGAAAAACATGCAGTATCTTGCGGGAGCAGAGGTCAAGGATGCCCAGGTCGCCATTGTGTTTGACTTTGATTCCATGCTGCTCTCGGAGATCGAGGACGCATGCGGAGCGGATTTCTCCTTTGAGTTTGCAAATCCGCAGTTCTACTATCGCAACGCGCATGCGGGCATGTACCGTTTGCTGCGCAACAAGGATTACGCCGTGGATTACGTGAGTGCATCCCGCCCCGAGGAGTTTACAAAATACAAGGTGCTGTACTTCCCCTACTATACCATGCTTGATCCGCAGATCGTGCCCCATTTGGAGGCGTTTGTTGCGGGCGGTGGTACGGTCATTGCAGACGAAGGCTTTGGCATGAGGCAGATGAATACCTGGATGCAGCCTTACGATATTGCCTGCAAGCCGCTCTTTACCGCGAGAATGAGCGAGCGACGCATGGTGGCAGAGGAGTTTGCCGAGATTGACGGTGAGCTTGTGCGCATTCGTCCCTACAGAACTTTCTACCGTCACGAGGGCGGTGAGGCGGTGGCAACCTGGCGCGACGGCAGCTCTGCGGTGCAGAAGTTCAGCTACGGCAAGGGCAAGGTTTATCTGTTCGGATTTTCTATTGGATATAGCTATTATGACACCAATGATCAGCGTCTTGCGGCGTTTGCACAAAAGATGCTTGTCGAGGCAGGGGTAGAGAAGAATACGTTTTCCGATACCCTTGGCGGCATTTACGAAAAGCGCCTTGTCAACGGTCGGTATGAGGTCATTCACCTCTTTAATAATACCGATGAGGAAAAGTGCTTCGACCTTGCAAAACCCATTGTTGCCGTGGGCGGTCACGGCTGCGTGCAAGAGGGCAGGGCAACCGTACCTGCCTGCAGTATGGCATATTTTGTGGTCGAAAAGGATTCGTAAAGTACATCAAAAAGGGGCGCAAGCCCCTTTTTGTGTTGGGTTTTGTCATATGGATACGCGCGGGCAAATCTCGCGCCACGACACAGGGGACAGTCCCGCAGTAACGTGTCCTGCGAACACATCACAGGGGACAGTCCCCGGTATCATGGCTTGCGCGCCTCCCAAATCCGCGGGGCATTCGTGAATGCCCCCTACGTTTTGTAAACCCTTTGTCCCCGTAGGGCGGGGGCTTGCTCCCGCAGCCGCGTCACCCCGAGTGTCATCCTGAGCGGAGCAAAAAACAATCTGTCATTCTCGAGCGCAGCGAAGAATCTCGATTGTTTTTTGCGTAGTCGAAGTTTTGGTGAGGGAGCGACATTTTGTCGCGAGCCGATCCAAAACCGACG
>JAZOVZ010000001.1:0-45440 GCA_045658965.1 Eubacteriales bacterium | reverse complement strand
CCGATCCATAAGGACCGTGTAAAATCTTTACTCGAGCTTATTTGCTCTTAGCTTTCTTTTTTCCTAAAATTTACTTTAGTTGAGTTTTGTACTCTTCAAAGAATTTTTCGAGATTCGTATTTTCGCACTTACATTTGCTTTGTACTTCTCTCTGTTATTCAATTGTCAAGGACCAATGTCCGTTACCGTTTCCGGTAACTCGCTTGCCGTTTTTGCGGCAGCTCGATTATTATATCACAGCACTTTTGATTTGTCAATAGGTTTTTCAAAAGTTTTTTAGAAAATTTTTGACTTTTTTCTACCGACTCTCTCAAGTTTCGCTGTCTTTCGGTCGCCCTCGCGACCTTGAATATTCTACCACTTTCCTCCCCTTTTGTCAAGTATCTTGTTCGCCAAAGTGTATAGGTTTTTAAGATTGTTTTTGTATAGGTTGCACAATGCGGTTGCCAAAATCCGACGTGCATAAACTCCACCGCTCTTTTCATAATAATACTATTACGCTACACGGAGTAAAAAAAACATGTTGACTCTTTTGATCCGCACCGTTTTGATCTACGTTTTTCTGATCGGCATTATGCGATTGATGGGCAAGCGGCAGCTCGGCGAGCTCGAAATGACCGATCTGGTCATCACCTTGCTGCTTTCGGAAATTGCCACAGTTCCCTTGACAGATCCAAACCAGCCGCTCATGCACGCAATCATTCCCGTCACAACGCTCGCATTTCTTGAAATGCTGACGTCCTGGCTCTCCCTCAAGCTCCCCAAATTAAAAACGCTACTCTCCCCCAAGCCCGCCATCCTGATACAAAACGGAAAGGTCAGCCGAACGGAAATGCAAAGGGCACGCGTTTCCTTGGATGAGCTGATGTCCGAGTTACGGCAAAAAGACATATCCGACATCGGTCAGGTGCAGTACGCCATTATGGAATGCAGCGGCAAGATCAGCGTAATAAAGAAATCAGCGGAGTCTCCTCCTACCGCAACACAGCTCGGCATACAATCTCCCGAGACGGGCATGATGCGCACGGTTTTTTGCGATGGCAATTACGCCGATAAAACGTTGCGCGCCATCGGGCGCGACCGCAACTGGGTCAACAAACAAATCAAGCTCCAAGGCCTGACTCCCGATGCCGTCTTTTTCGTAACCGCGGACGACGCCGGCAACGTACGCATACAACAAAAATAACGACCGCACCGGAGTCTTTCGTTGCGGTCGTTTTCTTCCATATTATATATACGTGCGCGTCACGCTCATTCAAGCGAGCAATTCGATCAACTGATCCAGACGTTCGATTACGGTACAGCCGCACGCGCAGAGCGTTTCGCGATTCTGATGCCCACCGCAAAACAGCACGCAATCTGCCCCAACTGCACTTGCAACCTCCCAATCGTGCACGGAATCGCCCACAAACAGCGCCTTGGCATTCGGATGCGCTTCCCTCCAGGAGCGAGCTGTACCGATCTTGCCGCCTGCATGGATATTATCAAGTCCCCACACCTCGGAAAACCTTTGTTCCAGCCCAAGGCTCTCAAGCTGCCCCTTAAGCATTTCAAGCTCGGTTGCCGACAGCAGCGTTTGCGTATAACCCATATTTGCAAGAGCCTGCAAGGTTTGCTCTGCACCGGCATTCAAAGTGCTGTGCTTATAGTTTTCCAGATACAGCGCCACCCACTCGGGCGCAAGCACCGTATAGTAGTCCTCTTTCTCAAAATCAAAGCCCAGTTTTGCATAGTAATCTATAATAGGAAAGCAAAACAGCTCACGGTATCGCTCAACGCTGTCGATCGTGGCAAGCCCTCTGCGAGACAGCATATCGTTGACCGCGTCAATGCCTGCGCGAATATCATCCAGCAGCGTGCCGTTAAAATCCCATACGATATCGGTATATTTCATAGCTTCTCCAAAAGTAGCCCGTTGCGCTGGGCGCAACGGGCATGATTTGTACATTATTTTTAGTTTGCAGGAACGTCGTAGCCGTACTCGGTCAGCCAGTTGACGTAAATGGTGTAGGGGGAATGACCCTTGGACAGGTCGTCATCAGTGGTATCCTCGGTCTCCAGCGTCTCAGCTGCTGCCTCGGGATCGTATGCGGGATTATTCGCCTTCTTGATCCAAGCGTTAGCCTTGGTGGACTCCTTCAGTTCGTCCTTGAGTGCCGTGATCAGGTCCTCAAGCTCGTTGACGTTGGTGCAAGCATCCAATCTTGCCTGGATGTCTGCGCTCTTAACAGTCATGTTATCGATCAAACCCTTAGGAACGTAATCTTCTGCTTCCTGGTCTTCCTTGGTTACACCGTACAGACCGTCGCAGTCGATACCGTTCTCATCGCCGTCCAGAATGGTATTGAAATCAAAACCAAGCAGGGGGTCGATCAGAGATTCGTTGTTCTGCTCTCTTGCGCCTTCCCAAGCGTCAGCTCTCTTGCCCTCGCCGGGATGTGCCATAAATACGTTACCGGTCTTCTCCAGAGTCATCTGGTAGCTATCGTTGAGCATGGTCAGCACGCTGCCCTCGCTGGGCTCGCTGATCTCATAGTTCTTACCCTCGACACCGTACTGAAGCAGGTTACGAATGGTAGAGTTAGTGTTCAAATAGGTGATGATATCCATGGATCTGCCAACCGCGAAGTGAGAGTATGCGCTGACTGCAAACATGTTGCCGTACAGCTCGTTCTCGGTTGCTTCGGGATACTCGGCAATGATCGCATAATAGGTCTTGCCGTTATAAGTGCAGTAGCCGCTCTTTTCCATTTCCTTCTTGAAGGTGGAATCGCCCTTGACAAAGTCAACTGCAACGGTCTGACCCTCTGCAGCTTCGCCAAAGTAGCCCTCAAACTTGAAGTTCATCAGCTCGCGGAGAATATCCAGATACTCGGTCTTGGTAAACAGGTTGCTGAACTGCAGGCGGATGCTTCCGCGGTTGCGGTTCGCAGCACCGCCGTAAACGGTACCGAACATCGAGAAGGCATCGCCTTCCTTATCGTAGTAGTAATTGAAGAGCTTAACGGGCTCCTCATCTTTGTTTTCGGAGTCCTGACCGATATCGCCGATATCGTCACCCTCTTCCTTTTCCTGCTCCTCATAGGTCATGGACCAGTACCAAACCAGCATGTTCATGCACTCTTCGTAAGTGGAGTTCAGAGGAAGCACTTCGGGCTCAAACTTCACGATGTCCGCAAGGAAGTGCTTGGTGTCCAGCACGTCCTCTACGTCGTCGATGGTGTAGTAGTACTTGTCGAACAGTTCCTTGTCGATCATCATGTAAGTGTATTCGCCAATGGATACGTTATTGGGAATTGCATAAGTAGAACCGTCGATCTGAACACCGCTGAGCAGCGTTGCGGAGATATAGTCGGTCAGCTTTCTGGAAGCACCGGAGATCTCCTCGTCCAAAGGCTGGATCCACTCGTTTTCAATGAAATCGTTGTAACGGTCAAAGCCGGACAGGTATACGATGTCTACCTGGTTCTTTCTCAGCTCAGGATATACGATCTCAGCGATCTCGTATTCGTTGTAGGAGGTCAGCTCCTCAACCACGCCGGTCTCTTCCTCGTCATCCTCATCGCTGACATTTGCAAATTCCTGGTACTTGGGATTTGCAGCATAGAATTCCGCTTTGAGCTTATCGGTATCGGTTCTGCCCTCTGCCTTAGCATCCTTGAGATACTTCTTGAGCTCCTTGGCAGCCTTTTCCTTAAGAGCGATGTACTCCTCGTTCAGGATCATGATCTCGGTCAGCTTGCCGCACTCCTCGAGGTACTGAGAGATCTCCTCATCGGTTGCAGTCATCTGCATGTCGTTATACTTATCGCGATCAAATTCCTTTGCACCGTAGTACTGCTCTTCGGTGTAATAGTACAGGTCAAGGTTTACCTTGAACTTAGACTTTGTGATCTTGGTGATTTCAGCCTCTACCTTTTCATAGGCAGCTCTGGTCTCTTCTGCCTCGGCAACAGCCTGATTGTAAGCCTCACCCTCGCCATACTGTGCGAGCAGCTTTGCCTTGAGCTCTGCCATCTCCTCATCGGTATTGGCAACTTCCTTGTCGGTGATAACCCACATGGTCAGCGTAATACCGGAGATCTGCTCAACGTCCGCCTCGTCCTTCTTCTGGTTACAACCGGTCAGAAAAACGGTCAGCAGCATCAGCATGCCCAGTGTCAGACAGATAAATCTGTTTCTCATTGGAATCCTCCTTGCAAATCGTAAAGCCTTCTCCGCTCCGTTTCGAGCAGAGTTTCGGCATATTATTATACCCATATATTTTACACTAAAATTGCCGCCGTGTCAAGGGCAAATTTGGCTTTGTTTGTAAACCTTTTTTGACCTTGCAATCCTTGGCAATTCAGTGTTGCGAATTCCCTCGTCATTTCCCACAAACAAAGCGTGTTTTCTTTGTTGGATATTGCCTATGAAAGGCGGGAAATCAAAGGATTTCAGTTCGGTTGGCAGATGCGTGCCTTCCCGATAATTCACAATTTTTTTACAATAAATCAGTCCAAAAAGCCCTTGAGATGGCGTGCGCGACTGGGGTGACGCAGCTTACGCAGTGCCTTTGCCTCAATCTGACGGATACGCTCTCTGGTAATCTCAAACTCCTGGCCAACCTCTTCCAAGGTTCTGGTTCTGCCGTCGTACAGACCGAAGCGCAGCTTGATAACGTGCTCTTCTCTGGGAGTCAAGGTGTGCAGCTCGCGCTCAATGACCTCGCGCAGAATGGTTGCGGATGCAGCCTCTGCGGGTGCGGGGGTCTCATCATCGGGAATGAAGTCACCAAGGTGGCTGTCCTCCTCTTCACCGATAGGCGTTTCCAGCGAAACGGGGTCCTGTGCGATCTTGAGGATCTCGCGAACCTTATCTGCGCTCATGCCCATCTTTTCACCGATCTCCTCGGCAGTTGCTTCTCTGCCCAGCTCCTGCAGCATCTGTCTGGAATATCTGGACACCTTGTGAATGGTCTCTACCATATGCACGGGAATACGAATGGTTCTTGCCTGATCTGCAATAGCACGGGTGATCGCCTGTCTGATCCACCAGGTTGCATAAGTGGAGAACTTGTAGCCCTTGGTGTAATCGAACTTGTCCACAGCCTTCATCAGACCGAGGTTACCCTCCTGGATCAGGTCAAGGAAGAACATGCCTCTGCCCACGTATCTCTTTGCAATGCTGACAACCAGACGCAGGTTAGCTTCTACCAGCTCCATCTTAGCGTCCTCGTCGCCCGCTGCCATTCTCTCGGCAAGCTCGCGCTCCTTATCTGCGGTCAGCAGCGGCACGCGTCCGATCTCCTTGAGGTACAAACGCACGGGGTCGTCAATAGCAAGACCCTCTTGTCCGAGGATTCTTTCCATATTCTCGCCGTCGCTGTAGCTTTCAACCTCACTCTCGATCTCGTCCATTTCAGCGGAAGAGATCTCGTCGCCGATCGGAATGCCGCTATCCTCCAGTGCCTCGTACAGCTTGTCTATACTGTCAAGGTCATAATCCATTTCTTCCAGCGCGTCGTCAAGGTCCTCTGCGGAGAGATCTCCCTTCTTTCCCTTGGCAACAAGCTCTTCCATGGTAAGCTTCTTTTCTTCGTTTTCACCGGTTACGGTTTTGGTATCAGTCATGATTTTTTGGTTTCCTTTCACATCTTGGGTTCTATATGATTATATTTTTTTCTTTTTTGCGTCAAGCAGCTGCTTGATGGATTCCATGGCGTCACCCGACTCTTTGGAATCGCTCCTTTGCTTTTGCTGCTTCAAGGTTTCCACGCTTGCGCGCAGCACCGCCGTGCCGTTTTCAGCCAAGGCGCGGCGTCTTTGCAACATGCTCTGCAGCCTGCCCATCTCGTCCGGAGAAAAATCCTCGCCCAAAAACGAGTAGTTAAATCCGCCTTCTGCTTCCATTTGCATGATGCGCGCAAATGCACGCTTGCCAAGCCCGGAGAAAAAGTCGTCTTGACCAAGGGGGATCGTTCCCGTGGTGATCATTCTTCTGTGCTCGGGATACAGCATCAAAAGCCCCAGTATGGCTTCCTCTGCCGCAACCGCCTGCACGTTTTTGGCAGTATCGGGATTGATGCGGTCGCCGTATCCGCGCGCGGCAAGGCTTGCTTCCTGCCCCTGCTTTTGTTTGGCAGCACGCAGCTTTTTGTTGCGCATACGCTCCACGTCGTTTTTCAGGCTGTCCACACTGATGTGTAGCTTGTCCGCCACGGTGGAAGCGTAGATCTCACGCTCGACCTTGGAGGGCGAGAGCGCGATGAGTGCGCAAAGCTCCTCGGAGGCTTTGATGCGCTCCTCGGGGATATCCATGCTGTATTTGGCAAATATCTTTTCGGATTTGTAGGAAAATTCGGTGCGGCTGCCCTCCACCAGACGGCGGAAGCGTGCATCTCCGAATTTGCGCAGGTATTCGTCGGGGTCTTTGGCATCCGTTACGTGCAGCACGCGCACGTCCATGCCAACCTGTCCAAGCACCTCCATCGCCTTGACGGCAGCGCGTTGCCCCGCTTCGTCGGCATCGTAGCAGATCACGACCTGCTTGGTGTACTTGGTCATCAGCCTTGCCTGCTCGGGCGTAATGGCTGTACCCAGCGTCGCCACGGCATTTTCAAAGCCGTAGGCATGCAGTGAGATAACGTCCATATATCCCTCGCACAAAATCAAGCGATCTGTCGAATAATTCTTTGCAAAATTGAGCGCGAACAGATTCTTGCGCTTTTGGAACGCGGGGGTATCGGAGGAGTTGAGATACTTGGGCTTGGAATCGTCCATGACTCTGCCGCCAAAGGCGATGACGTTGCCCGCGGTATCTATGATCGGGAACATAACACGATTGCGGAAGTAGTCGTAGGCTCTGCCGTTTTTTTGGCTGATGCCGCAAAGGAAGCCCTGCGCCAGCTCCTGATCGGTAAATCCCCTTTTATGCATGTAATCGGTCAGCATATTGAACGACCCGGGAGCAAAGCCCAAGCCGAAATGCTTGATGAGCGCCATGCTCAACCCGCGCTTTTCGGTCAGGTATTTCAGTCCCTCCGCGCCGATGGGATCAAGCAAGCACTTATGGAAGAACTTGGCGGCTTCCTTGTTCATATCATGCACGCGGGAGCGCGTCAGTCCGCCCGTATTTTCTTTTTCCTGCTCGCGCACGATGCGTATACCCGCACGTGCCGCAAGCACCTCTACCGCTGACGGATAATCGAGATTCTCGTTTTTCATCACAAACGTGATGGCGTCGCCGCCCGCACCGCAGCCAAAGCAATAAAAGCTTTCACTATCGGGGAAAACGGTAAAGGAAGGTGTTTTTTCACTGTGGAAGGGACACAGACCGCCGAAGTTGGAGCCGGCACGCTTGAGCGTTACGTAGCTGCCGATCAGCTCCACGATATCCGTGCGGTGGCGTACCTCCTCCACGACTTCTCTTGGGATCCTCATATATTATCTGCCCCTCCAGACCTGCGGAATAAACAGATCGTTATAAAGCTGGATCGCGTATCTGTCGGTCATACCGGACACGTAGTCACACACGCAACGCTCAACGCTTTCCTTTTCAAGATTACGACGATACGTCTCGGGCATTTTTTCGGGATGACCCACGAAATATTCGTAAAGCTTGATCAGCATATCCTCTGCTTTTCCCTCCTCGCCCTTGGCGACGGGGTTGAGATACACGTTCTCAAACAGAAAATCACGCAGCTCATCGGTAGCAACCTTGACCTCGGGGGTCATGCAGATATGATCCTTGTCGGTAGATGCACGAATGACAGAGGTTACCATGGTATTGATACGTTGGGAGTGCTTTTGTCCAAGGCACTCGCGCAGATGCGCCGGAATATCTTCAATGGTAAGTATACCCGCGCGGCAGGCGTCGTCGATATCGTGATTGATATAGGCGATCTTATCGGCATATTTGACCAGCACGCCTTCAAGGGTGCTTGCACCGCAGTAGTCGATCGAGCCGGAGTGATTGGCGATACCGTCTCTGACCTCCCACGTCAAATTCAGACCGAGGCCGCCGTTTTCCAATTTTTCCACCACGCGCACGCTTTGCATATAGTGCGAAAAATCGGGAGAAAAGCATTTCTGCAGCGCACGCTCGCCTGCATGACCAAAGGGAGTGTGTCCAAGATCATGACCAAGCGCAGCGGCTTCGGTCAGATCTTCGTTCAGGCGCAGGGCACGCGCCATGATACGCGCGATCTGCGTAACCTCCAGGGTATGCGTCAGACGGGTGCGGTAGTGGTCACCCTCGGGAGCGAGGAAGACCTGGGTCTTGTTCATCAGTCGGCGGAAGGACTGACAATGCGTGATCTTATCACGGTCACGCTGAAACTCGGTACGCAAACGGCAGGGCTCCTGATAGCGGTCGCGACCTTTGGTCTGCGAGGTACGGAAGGCATAGGGCGAGAGGGAAGATTCTTCCCTTTCCAAGAAAATATTGACAAGATTATCCTGCGTATGATCCATGGTGTAAGCCTCACTTTCCCGAGCATTTTTCGTTCTATAATATAATATACGCAATTATTTGCGATTTTCCTTTTTTTCTTGCGAAATTTTTATGAACTTTTGCAAAAAAGCGTCCGCCACGCGGACACCTTCACTCATGAAAAGTTTTTACGTCGCTTTTTTTCTAAAAAGCGACCGCCCATCCAAGGGCGCGCAGCCCTTGGTCGCGCCCGCAGGCGCGAAATGATCTCGGCGTTTTTGGTTCTTTTTGCGCCCGCGGTGCCAAAAAGAACGGAAGCGGTTTTCTCACATATAAACATTTCCTTAGGTTGTATCTTCACTTCTGCGGGAGCAAGCCCCCGCCCTACGTTGTAGCGTGTTCACATTGAGGTAATTCCCTCCGTTCTTTTTGAGCAAGAAGCCGCAAAAAGAACCAAAAACGGCGTGAGAAGAGTTTCGCCCTCTGCGGAGGGCGACTTGGGGCGCTGCCCCAAGAGCCCCGGTCGCTTTTTGCAAAAAGCGACGCAAAAACTCTCGTGAGTAAGGTCGTCCGTGTGGCAAAAAATCGGAGAATGACCGCAAGGTCACTCTCCGATTTCATGATAGTCGTATCGCTCGCCCGTTTTTTCGGGGATGCATTTGCCGTTACTGGTCTCCGAGATGCGACGCCAAAGCGCGTCCTTATGCTCGTCCTTGACCGCAAAATGCAGGGTCACCTGATCAGCATACTCCACCTCATCCACCAGCGCGCCCATCTTGGGCAGCAGCAGATTGAACTTCTGATAATCCGAATACGAGCATACCATGCTGTATTCGCCATACTTATAGTACGTAATGATATGTGCCGCATCCATGGCAATGCGCGCCGAATGCGAATACGCGCGGACCAGTCCTCCCGCGCCCAGCAGAACACCGCCGAAATAGCGCGTGACCACCACGACCATATCGGTCGCGCCCGACTTGCGCATGCACTCCAGCACCGGCACCCCCGCAGTTCCCTGCGGCTCGCCGTCGTCGCTGTATCTTGCCACGATGCCGCCGTTGAGCAGATACGCCCACACGTTGTGCGTCGCGTCCGCATATTCCCTTTGCTTTTGCTTGATAAACGCCATTGCCTCCTGCTCGTTTTTGATAGGCGCGGCATGCCCGATAAAGATCGAGCCTCGCTCCTCAAATTCGGCAGACGCCACCTTTTCCAGCGTCATATATAACTGCTCGTTTGCCATGCTTACCCTCTATCCATGCCAAGCGCATCGTACAGCGCATCACGCACCACACCGTAGCGGAATGCCACGGGCTGCGCAATGCCGTCGGTGTGCATCAGCTCCTCAAAGCGTTTGATTGAGGTAAATCTTGCTGCCACCGTCTCACCCTCCTGCAGCACCACCGCGGATGCGGGCAGACTTGTTCTATACAAATAACATTCTACAAAAGCAGACGGCTCGCGGATGACGCGCAACAGCAGCAGCTCTTCCCTCTTTGCCTTCAGCCCGGTCTCTTCCTTTAATTCACGCACGGCTGCCTCGATCCCGCTCTCTCCCGCAAGTGCACCGCCTGCCGTGATCTCCCACACGTTGGGAAAATTCGGCTTTTCGGGCGCACGCAGCGTCAAAAGGATCTCTCCCTTATCATTCACGGTGAAAATGCTGACCGAAAGCACGTAATTGCCCTCGGGAATACTCTCCCCGCGCACAATAGGTGCGTTCAGATTATTACGCTGTGCGTCAAAAATATCTCTTTTCTCCATATTTACTCCCAATCCGGCTTTTGCACCTTGGCGTCGGGATCAAATTCGCGCAGCATACCGCGCACCTTGGCGTCCACAACAGCGGTGACTCGGACAGCGTCCGCTCCGTAATCCACGTCCTCGACCGTCGCCATGCGGTAAAGCGTGTTCAACGCCCCCTGCTTTGCATTGGGAATAACAAAGGTCACGCGGGTCTTGCCTGCGTGGATCATACCCTCCAGCATCTCGGCAAACGCCTCGTAGCCCTCGCCCGTCAACGCCGAAATATGGGTCTGATGCTCGGCATCTCTGCCGCCCACACGGGGCAGCGTGCCCATGACCAGATCACACTTATTGAACACGTACAGCGTAGGCTTGCCCGCAGCACCCAGCTCGGAAAGCACCTGCTCGGTAACCTCCAGCTTTTGCTCGTGCTCGGGGTCGCTTGCATCAATGACGATGACCAAAATATCGGCATACACCGCCTCGTCCAGCGTAGAGCGGAATGCCTTGATCAGATGGTGAGGCAGCTTACGGATAAAGCCGACCGTATCGGTCAAGAGAATACTCTCGCCGCCGGGCAGCTCAAACTTTCTTGTGGTGGGGTCCAGCGTTGCAAACAGCTTGTCCTCGGCAAGAATGCCCGCGTCGGTCATGCGGTTGAGCAGCGTGGATTTGCCTGCGTTGGTATATCCTACAATGGCGACCTTGGGAAGTCCGCTCTTATCGCGCGAGGCGCGCATGGTCATGCGGTTCTTTTCCATTTCCGCAAGCTGTGCTTCCAGCGCGGTAATGCGACGCTGGATGTGTCTGCGGTCGCTTTCCAGCTTGGATTCACCGGGGCCTCGCGTACCGATACCGCCACCAAGACGCGACATTTCCGCGCCCTTACCGATCAGTCTCGGCGCAGTATAGCGCAGCTGCGCCAGCTCGACCTGCAGCTTCCCTTCACCGGTTACCGCATGCGCGGCAAAAATATCCAAAATCAACATAGAACGGTCAATGACGCGTACGTCATGACCGATATCGTCTTCCAAATTGCGGATCTGCGCGGGAGAAAGATCCTCGTCCGTGACGACCAGATCAATCTCGTTGTTCTCGCACAAATCCGAGATCTCGCGCACCTTGCCCGAGCCGATCAGCGTGCGAGGGTCGGGGGTATCCTTGCTCTGGATCACGCGCACGATGGCAACACCGCCCGCGGTATCAAGCAATCTTTCCAGCTCGTCAAGCCCCGATTCTACCGTTTGTATATCTGCATCACGCGTCACGATGCCCACAAGCAGCGCGCGCGTCTTAGCTTCAATTTCCTTGTTTTGCAAGCTTTGCATTCTGTCTTCTTCTCCTTCTTTTGGCAGCCTTGCCCGTCACGTGCACGTAACGCTGCATACAGGACAGGTATTCCTCATTTACCTTGGAATTCTTGCCGCCAAAGCGCGAAAGAACCTCTCTGCCGCTCATCCAGCAAACCTGCTCCACCTCTTCGGTTTGCAGCACCATATCCTCAATTTCGGTATCAATATACACCAGATATACGTCCACGATCTTATGTCCGTTATAGGTACGCACGCAGCTGCGGATCTGTTCGTCGCGCAACTGAAGTCCCAACTCCTCGCGCACCTCGCGGCGCATGCCACTCTCACTGTCCTCGCCTGCCTGCACTACGCCCATGGTCACGCACCATGCTCCGGGCAACACTCTTTTGGTAGCTGCCCTTTTCTGAATCAGAAAACCGTGGTCACGGTGGTAAAGAAAAGCGTGCACCACCATGGTGTACTCATCGTCAGCAAGACGATAACGGCGGCCTCGCTCTACCAGCTTACCCGTCCTTTGACCTTCGCGTGTGTAAACGTCCAGCATTTCCATATCTGTCCTTCTTTCTCCTCGGCTCCGAAAAAATCATCGTGCCTTGGCGCGGGGGTAATGAAATCAAGTGAAAACGGGCAGACTCCTACACAATAGCGTAGAGTCTGCCCGTTTATCAATAATGTCGTCGTAAGGAATTACTTTCTTACAGCTTCCAGTCTCTTCTTGAACTTGTCAACACGACCGCCGGCATCAACGAACTTCTGCTTACCGGTGAAGAAGGGGTGGCACTTGGAGCAAATTTCAACTCTCATTTCGCTGCCCTTGGTGGAACGGGTAACAACAGTTTCGCCGCATGCGCACTTAACGACACACTCTACGTAATTGGGATGGATTCCGCTTTTCATTTTTCAATACCTCGCATAAATTTTCTCGATGTTCTTTGACATCGGATTCACAAGCGGAGTCATTATACCATATATTATGCCCATTGTCAAGGACTTTTTGAAATTTTTTTGAATTACTTGTTTTTTCAAAAATTTCGAAAACTTTTTTCAAAAAACGCGAAACCTTTGGGCAAAAAAACCGTCTGTATTTTTGAAGACCAAAAAACGGAGGATTTTTATGAAAAAGATATTTGCACTGATCACAACCTTGACAGCCCTGATCCTGGAGATCCTGCCCTATGGCGCGGTATGCAATTTCGCCACGCCGCCCGGAGAACCGCCCCTGCGTCTGACCTACTCGTATTTTTCGCTCACGCCCTTCGGCTACGCCAATTTTGCACCCTTTATCGTGGCACTTCTGACCTGCGCGCTGGTCGTGCTTGGCATCGTGTATTTGTTCGTCGGCAAGCGGATTCGCATGCCCGTGCTGTGCGTATCGGCTGCTGCCACGCTGCTCTCGCTGGCACCGCTGCTTTTGGGAGCCTCGTATTATTCGGCGGTCGGGTCGCTGATCACGCTGTCCTTGATTGGCACGACTGTGTGTGTATTATTGGATATAGAGTTCAAAAAACATTAAAAAAGCCCGATGGGGGTTGCGGAAATAGCGGTAAAAATTATCAAATATCAATGCTTTCAAACAGTAGTTGCCGCAGGTGCGGACGACCGATGGTCGCCCCTACAAGTGTCTATGCTGTGGGTTTAATACATAAAACCCAAACAAAAACATCTGTAGGGGCGATCATCGATCGCCAGCGCCTGCGGCAATTACTTTTTTGAAAAAGCTCGATCAAAACTTTTCATCTGTTTTACGCGTGTGTCATTTGCTCCCGCAATTCGTTGATGATCTTTTTCTCGAGTCTTGAAATATACGATTGCGAGATGCCCAGATACGCGGCGACCTCCTTTTGCGTCATCTCTTCCCTGCCCGAAAGTCCGTACCGCAGCTCGATGATCAGCCGCTCGCGCTCGTCCAAGCCCGCCACCGCGCGCCGTATCGATTCCCGTTCCTCACGCTGCTCGATCTCGTATACGATCCCCTCCTCCTCGCTGCCAAGTATATCCGAGAGCAGCAGCTCGTTGCCGTCGAAATCGACGTTGAGCGGCTCGTCGAGCGAAACGTCTCCTCCCTTGCCCGATTGCTTGCGCAAATGCATCAGGATCTCATTTTCAATACAGCGCGAGGCATAGGTGGCAAGCTTGATATTTTTATCCGAGCGAAACGTGCCCACCGCCTTGCAAAGCCCGATGGTGCCGATCGAGATCAGATCCTCGATCCCCGTGCCCGTACCCTCAAACTTTTTGGCAATATACACCACCAGACGCAAATTATGCTCGATGAGCGCGACACGCGCGTCGGGATCGCCCTCCTCCAATGCAGCGATCACCTCTGCCTCGCGCTCGGGCGTATAGGGAGCGGGCAGCAGCTCCGGACCGTTTATGTAGTAAATACCGTTCTTCTTTGATAGCTTTTGCTTGATCTTCAGCCATAGTATTTTGATTCGTTTCATACTTTCTCTCCAATATAATCATATTTAGAAATTTGCATAGCAAATATCTACCGCAACGTTCCGCCAAGCGGAACATTTCATTTGCGCAAAGCGCATATTTCACTTTTTCGTCAGAAAAAATTTCACATTTTGTCCACTGACAAAATATTTCACTGTAAAAGAGTTGCGGGCACGACAGCGCGATAATCTCCGCTCAATGCCTCCCCCGACGGTGCGATCAACGCATACACCGCGCGGGATTTTCCGTCTTGCCCCGTCAGCAATATTTCATCCGGCAGCAGTGCCACCGCCATGCTGCTCCCTTGTGCGGTATGCATAGGTACGATACGCATGCGTTTTCCATCTTCAAGTGACTCCACCCGTCTCCCCTCGCTCTCCACCGCATACCGCAAGGGGGTGGGCAAAGCTGACAGCCAGGTTTGCCTGTCTGCTATGATGACAGGCGTGCCGCTGATGGGATCGCAAAGCAGGTTTCCGCTATCACACAGCCCCGTCATCTCCCAGGTTGCACCGTCCAATTTCACGTGTACCGTGCAGGTACGTAGGGCGGTTTGCTTTGAAAACACCCTGCCGCCGAATGCTGCCACAAGTGCCGCTGCCGCGGCAAGCGCTAAAAACATCCATGCCGAAATACCATCGCTCGGCACGTCATCCAATGGCAGATCCGCCTTGCTCAGCAGATGATAAATAGCCGTCATACCACCGCCCATAAGTGCGGAAATACCGAAATACGTGCCGCATAAAAGCAGCAGCCTGCCAAATCGCACACCTTTACCCGCTGCACATATCGCACACATGCCAAGGCACGTGCCAAGATCCAAAGCAAGCGAGGGCCACGACTCCACCGATAAAAGCAACGCAAGCACGCTGTATACCCCACCCAACGCGGCAGCGAGCAGCATGCGCCACCGCACGCGCGGCAGGTGCAGCAGCTTGACGCTTAGGTAAAGGCACAAAAAATCCATGCTGAAATTGACCAAAAATAACAGATCCGCATATACGTCCACCCCTCTCACCTCCGCCCCTATTATACGCCCCGTGCCTTGACGGAAACGGTCACATCGGGGAAAGTAAGAAAAATTTATAAATTTACAAAAAAATGCGTGACAGATACGCGCGTATATGATATAATGGAGAGAGATAGCACACAGACAGGAGAGAGCCCTATGAAACACACCGGATTGATCGCAGCAGCACTCGCGCTTCTCTGCTTGCTTTGCGCCTGCAAGGCACAGGACCCGAGCACCGAGCAGCACAGCACCCAGGAATACGATACCGTTGCCACCCAAAACGGCACGCAATACCAAAGCAGTTGGGTGATCGGCATTTCCAAGGCTGCCGCTTGCGAAAATCAGGCGGTCGCAGATTGGATTTCGCTGTGCGCAGCTCCGGAGCGCGATGACATCGGGCACTACGTGCTGCACAACAAAGCAAGTAACGGTGACGGTACTACAACGCATCATCTGCTGCTCTACCGTTCTGCCGCCGAAAAGGACGTTGCGCACTTTACGGTGGATTTTGCCGCAAGCGGCGACATCTTGACAGTAACCCCCACCTATACCTCGGCAGATGCCGCAACGTACGGCTACGATCTGATCTACGTCACCTTCAAAACCGAGGGAGATCCCGAGCTTTCGGTTGAACTGCTTGTTGACGGCGATTACCCCGGTGCGATCCAAAGCACCACGGCGCAATCCATCACCCCCGACACCTTTGGTACGCAAGCAGATGAATAAGCAAGCAGCTCCTCACGAAACAGGCAGGCATTGCCAAAGCCGACACAAGCTCACCTTCGGGCTTTACCGCGCAATTGGCAAAATATATGCACGTGCGTATCTCGGCTTCCGTTCGCAGACCGTGACGAGCAAGGAACCGGGGCCGCACCTCATCCTCTGCAACAGCCAGACCCTGCAGGACGCATTACTCGTGCGCCTTTCATTTGATTACCCCGTATACTGCGTGCAAACGCAAGCCCAGCGTCGCGGTCCGATCGCTGCACTTGCCGACGCACTCACAGCCCCCATCCGGCAAAAGCCGAGCTTGCATACCTGGTCCCCTTCTGCGGTGCAGGCAATCAAGCAAGTCGTCAGCGAGGGAGGCAGCGTTTGTCTGTTCCCCTGCGGTCAACCTGCATACGGCTACGTTCCCGATCCGATCAGCAAGCAGACCGTTCCCTTGATCCGCGCCCTCGGTATACCCGTGATACTGTACACGCTGCACGGTGGGATCGGTGCTCTGCCGCGTTGGGGCGACGGCAGGCGCAAAGGCCCCTTTATCGGTCGTCACGAGCGAACGCTGACCCCCGAAGAATATGCGCAAATGAGCGACGGTGACCTGCACGCGCTGATCAGCCGTACGCTCTGCGTCAACGACAAATCGCTTGGGCTGACCTACAGCTCAAGCCACCGTGCCGAACGCCTGGAAAGAATGCTGTACGTATGCCCGCGATGCCGCGAGCACTCGGTCCTGTACTCCTCGGGCACCCACATCAGCTGCCGCGGCTGCGGCATGACCGCCAACTATACCGAGGCAGGCAATTTTGTTTTTCTCAATTGCGAGACCCCCATTTCCACTCCCGACGCATGGATGGACTATCAGGTCTCCTGGTTAAAGAACCACGTGGATGGCTTTACCGGTGAAATTTACAAGGACGAAGGCATCACGATCCTTTCGGTTGGCAAAAAGCCTGCGGACGAGCCTTTGTTCGGCACGTTGATCATGACGCGCGAAAAGCTGCTTTTACGCTTTGAGGACGGCGAACGCGGTATGCGCACGGTTGGATTCGCTCTTGATTCCGTTGCAATGCTAAATCCCTGCGGCAAGTCCAAGCTTTCGCTGAGCAGCGCACAGGGCACCTGGGAGATCTCCGGTTCGGGAGGCTTTTGCGCCTACAAATACGCACAGCTGTTCCGTGCTCTGCGCGGTCAATTCGGAAAATAAATATCTGATAAAATAAAGAAATCCGCCGAATCATCGGCGGATTTCAATTTTTTTATAAAAACGTGTTTATGATCTGCGCTGCAAAAAGCGTCCCTTGACTTTTATTGTGTAAGAAAATCCGGCAGCTTGGGAAGGTCAATGTCATGCTGCTCAAGAAACGCCTCGATCCACGCCTTTTGCTCGTCGGATAAAATTCTGCCCTCGCTGCGATACACCGAAAACAGCCCTGCCGACACGGCAGAGAGCAAGCATATCAACACGATCAAAAAGCTGATCAATTTGATCTTCATGACAATTCGCCTCCAAGAATGATTGTAACTCAATACTGCTTTTTCTTTACCGCCGCCTTTACTGCGGCAAACGCTTCGCGCTCGCCCTTCTCGGCAAGCGTGCGCAGCCAACTCTCCAAGAGTGCCGCCGTTTCCGGATGCATGCGGGAGCGTGCCTGACCGCGCATAAAGTAATTCAATGCGCTCTCGTCCGTATACTTTTCCTTTTGATAGGTTTTGCAGGCAGCCATTCTGTCGCAAAACATCTCGGCTACGTAGCGCACGGGCATTTTGACAGCCGCATACGCACGTGCTGCGGGTACGTAATCAAACCAATATTCATAGTGGTGCTTGTTGCGCCCTTGATGGTGCAGCCACATATTCGAATATCCCTCGGACTCGCGCTGCGCCTCACCCGGACTGCGCGTCCCCTGATAGTATTTCGCACCCGGCACGAACTCTGCAAGCGAATACTTGGAAAGATCGTGCCCAAGTCCCTGCCAGCCAATGCCTACGCGAAAGCAATGCGCAATGACCTTGTGGCGGTGGTGCGTGATGGTGATAAAATGCTTGATGGGATGTGCCATATCAGCGCAAGAAGCCGTTGATGATCTGTTCCTCTGCCTGCTTTTCGGAAAGTCCCAGCGTCATCAGCTTGATCAGCTGCTCGCCTGCGATCTTACCGATCGCAGCCTCATGGATCAGAGAAGCCTGCACGTGATTTGCTGCCACCTTGGGGATTGCGTCCACGCGTGCGCTGTCCATGATAATGGCGTCGCACTCGGTATGCCCCGAGCAGCAGTTATTGCCGTTGATGCAGGAAAGGAAGGTTTGGCGCGACTCGTCCTTGGCAACCGATCTGGAAACGACGTGCGCACCGCAGTTCTCACCGTCCAGATCGACCGTAAAGTCGGTCACGGCAGTCTGCTTACCGTGCGTCATGATCTTTTCCCCGATGACCAGCGTTGCGCGGTCAGCCAGCTTTGCGCGCGTGACGCGCACGGTGGAGTCCACACCGCCCAGCTGTGCGGATTCGATCTCCATATAGCCGCCCTCGGCAATATCGATCTCGGTGGTGGGATTGAGCACCTTTTCGCCCGTGCCCTCGCCTTCACCGTAGTGCTTTTCTACGTACTTCAGCTTGGCATTCTTGCCTACGTGGAAGGCGTGAATACCGTCGTGTGCAGTTTCCTCGTCGCCCGCGTTATGAATACCGCAGCCTGCAACGATCAGCACGTCGGCATCCTCACCGATATAAAAATCGTTATAAACAAGATCCTTAAGACCGGTCTTGGTCAGCAGCACGGGAATATCCACGCGCTCGTTCTTGGTACCGGGCTTGATGATGATATCGATACCGGGCTTGTCCGTCTTGGTCACGATATCAATATTGGCGGTGGTGTGTCTTGCCGCACCCTCACCGTTTGCACGAATATTATACGCGCCCTCGGGCACGATCTCCAAGTCCATGATCTCGGCAAGTAAATTCTTTTGAATTGCATCCAATGCCATTACGCTTCACCTCCCACGATCACTCTGCAGGGCTTCTGCGTGCCAAAAAGTCCGGGCAAGATCTCTTCCTTGGTGCCCTGTGCGCTCACAGTACCCTCGGAAAGCACAATGACGGTATCCGCAATATCCAGGATGCGCTCCTGGTGGGTAATGATCAGAATGCTGCCCTTGTTCTTTTCGTACATACGCTCGAATACGGTGATCAGCGAGCCAAAGCTCCACAGGTCAATGCCTGCCTCGGGCTCGTCAAACACGGCAAAGGGGGTATTGCGTGCGTTGATCATCGCGATCTCTATTCTCTTGAGCTCACCGCCCGAAAGCGAGCCGTTGACCTCACGGTTGACGTATTCCTTGGCGCAAAGTCCAACCTCGGAAAGGTACGCGCAAGCCTGCGCGACCGAGATATCCTTACCTGCCGCGATCGAGATCAGATCCTTGACCGTGATGCCCTTAAAGCGGACGGGCTGCTGGAAGGCATAGCTGATGCCCAAATTTGCGCGCTCGGTGATGCCGAGCTCCGTAATATCCTGCCCCTGGAACAGAATTCTGCCCGAGGTAGGGGTAATGATACCGGCAATGATTTTGGCAAGGGTAGATTTACCCGAGCCGTTGGGGCCGGTGATGGCGACGAATCTGTCGTCAATGGTCAGATTGACGTCGCGCAGTATCTCTGTCGTCTTACCGGTCGACTCATCGGTCACCGAATAAGACACGTGTTGCAGTTCTAACATAATAGGTCTCCTCGCCACACATGTGGCTGTTTTTTAGTTTAGTTGTTTCCGTACTTGAAGGTACGGCGCACTTCGGGCACACGGGGCAAGCCCTCAGCAGCTGCCATGCGCTCTCTGACCATTTCGGAAAGCTCGTGCGATCTCGCCGTTCTGACCGTCTCTGCGTCAATCACGTCCACGAAATCCACGTAAACGCGAGTCTTTCTCCAAGGCGCGCGCTGTTTGACCTTGTCGGTATCGGTCACACGCACGATCACGATGGGAACGCCCGCTTTTTTTGCCATCAGGAACACGCCCTCACGGAAAGGCAGTAAGCCCTCGACCTGGCGGTTTCTGGTTCCCTCGGGGAATACGCCGTAGGAAATGGGGAGCGTCTTCAAGCGGCCGGCAACCTCGCGAATGGTGGTCAGCGCCTCGCGCGCCTCCTCGCGATTGATAGCCAAAAATCCGCCCTTGTGCAAGTATTTGCCTGCAATGGGTTTGTCAAAATTTTCGGGCTTGGACACGAACGCTATGCTGCGACCGCGCAATACGGTCAGCATGGACATAAAGTCGTGGTCGGAAAGGTGATTGGAAACCAGCAGGAAGTTGCTGTCTGCGGGCACCTTATCCTTACCGCGCACGCGGATCTCAATACGCGCCAGTCGGAAATACAGCGCAATGGTCTCAACGAAGATAGCCAAATAAAAGCGATTAGGCTTTTCCTGCGGCTTAGACTTATCCACGAACAGGGACAGGAAAATAAAGCCCAGCACGTACAAGCCGAAAAAGCCGACAGAGTAACCGATCCACAAAACGATCGGGATCCAGATATCAATGATCGAGGTGACCAGCGTTGCATTCAAAAAAACAGTCAGTACCGAGCAAAGCGCGCCCAGCGTCAAAAACAGTTCAAGAAGCATGTTTAATCCTCCGATAAACTTGGTTTACTTGGCAAGCTCCAAAAGCTCAGCCGTGATCTCGCGGAATTTATCCGCCTGGTTCTGCAGGTGCTCGGAATTTCTCTGCCCTGCCTCTGCCTTGTCAAGCGACATAGGCTCACCGACCACAACGCGCAATCTCTTGCCAAACAGGAAATTGTAATTGCCGTCAATGGCGATCGGCACCACCTCGCTGCCCGCCATGGTGGCAAGCAGCGCAAAGCCGGGACGGAACTTGTCCATCTCGCCCGTTTTGGAAGTGTGTCCCTCGGGGAAGATGATCATACTGTTCCCTTCCTTCATCACGCGGATACTTTCCTTGATCCAGCCCGTATCCAAACCGAAACGGTTGACGGGAATGGCGCGGTTGTTGGAGAGCACTTGACCGACGACCCAGCTCTTTTCCATCTGATCCTTTGCGGACAGAATATGAATGCGGTATTTCCACAAAAGCACCGCGATCAGAATACCGTCCTTATGAGAGACGTGGTTGCAGGTAAACACCACGGGCTTGTCAAAGCCCATTTTCTTTCTCTCGGGGTTGGCATAAATGACCTTGGGTCTAAACCCTATGTATACATATAAAACGCAAAGCACTCTAAAAATCAAGCCGCAGATCTTGCCGGCGAAGTTCTCCAAACGCTTCATAACGCCCTTCCTTATCTCAATGCATTAAAATACATTATAGTATTATATCATAGGATCTCCACAATTGCAAGAGTTTTCTTTAATTTCGGTAAATTGATAAACAAAATTCTTTGCAGGAAGGCTGCGGGAGCAAAACAGTGCCCAAGTGTTACAGGAGCGCCGCAAACGGAGGGGCGATTCACGAATCGCCCGCAAACAACCGTTGGGGCTTTATGTGAGAAAACCGTTTCCGTTCTTTTTGGCAAAACTGCCGCAAAAAGAACCAAATACGGCGATGAAACGTTTCGCCTCTGCGGAGGCGACGAGGGCTGCGCGCCCTCGCCCTGCGCCGCCTTTTGAAAAAGGCGGGCGAAAACTTTCACAATGTGGTTGCGAAGTAGTCCTATGTCTACAAAAAATATCCGAAAACTCTTGCAATTATGCGTAACATGTGATAAAATAAGATTTTGATAATACTTTACTATTTGCTCCGCCATAGGCGGCAAGGAGGTTAACATGTCTTCTTACAAGATCGATACAAAATGCGTACAATCCGGCTACGAGCCTGCAAACGGCGAGCCCCGCGTGCTCCCTATCGTACAAAGCACGACCTACAAATACTCCGACGTTGACCACGTTGGTGACCTGTTCGACCTCAAGGCTGACGGTCACATGTACTCCCGTATCTCCAACCCCACCTTAGCTTGCGTGGAGGCAAAGATTGCGGATATGGAGGGCGGCGTTGGTGCAATGCTGGTGTCCTCGGGTCAGTCCGCAAGCCTGCTTTCCATTCTCAATATCACCAAGGCCGGTCAGAACTTTATTTCCATGTCCTCTATCTACGGCGGCACCATCAATCTCTTTGCCGTCACGCTGCAGCGCATGGGCATTGAGGTGCGCTTTGCAACGCCCGATATGACCGACGAGCAGATCGAGGCAATGATCGACGAGAACACCAGACTTTTCTTTGGTGAGACCGTAGCAAACCCTGCCCTGATCGTATTCGACATTGAAAGATACGCAAATCTTGCCCACAAGCACGGCATTCCGCTGATTGTGGACAACACCTTTGCCACCCCCATTCTGTGCCGTCCCTTTGAGTTCGGTGCGGACATCGTGGTGCACTCCACCACCAAGTACATGGACGGTCATGCAACAGTTGTGGGCGGTGTCATCGTGGACAGCGGCAAGTTTGACTGGGAAGGCTCGGACAAGTTCCCCGAAATGAATGAGCCCGACGAATCCTACCACGGCGTCATTTACACTAAGCAGTTCGGCAACGCCAACGCCTACATTACCAAGGTACGCGTACAGCTTTTGCGTGACCTGGGCTGCACCATGGCGGCACTCCCCGCATTTATTCTCAACCTTGGCTTGGAAACCCTTGCAGTCCGTATGGAAAAGCACTGCTCCAACGCACTCAAGGTTGCCACCTACCTGCAAAATCACCCCAAGATCGATTGGGTTTCCTACCCCTCCCTGCCCGGTGACGCGCAGTATGAGCTGGCGCAGAAGTACCTGCCCGACGGCTGCTGCGGTGTCATTTCCTTTGGCGTCAAGGGCGGCAGACAGGCATCTGTCAGACTCATGGACAGCCTCAAGCTGGCTGCGATCGTAGTCCACGTAGCAGACGCACGCACCAGTGCCCTGCACCCCGCAAGCGCAACCCACAGACAGCTGACCGACGAGCAGCTGATTGCCGCAGGCGTACGCCCCGAGCTGGTACGCTTCTCTGTCGGCATTGAAAATCCCGCTGATATTATCGCAGACCTTGAGCAAGCACTCGAGCAGGTCTGATTTACGTATTTTAGATTAAGGAGCACCTTATATGCCCATTAAAATTCCCAACAGGCTTCCCGCCACCACCACGCTGCTGGAGGAAAACATCTTTGTCATGACCGAGACGCGCGCCATTACGCAGGACATTCGTCCCTTGCGCGTGCTCATGCTCAATCTCATGCCGCAAAAGATCGTGACCGAAACGCAGATCGCAAGACTGATCGGCAACACGCCCTTGCAGGTTGAGCTGGAGCTTTTACAGACCGCCACGCACAAGTCCACCCACACCTCGGGTGACCACATGCTGGCATTTTACAAGACCTTCTCCGAGGTCAAGGACAAGCGTTACGACGGCATGATCATCACGGGCGCGCCCGTGGAGCAAATGCCCTTTGAAGAGGTAGACTACTGGCAGGAGCTTTGCGAGATCATGGAGTGGAGCAAGACCCACGTGACCAGCACCTTCCACATCTGCTGGGGCGCGCAGGCAGGTCTTTACTACCATTACGGCGTACCCAAATATCCTTTGGATAAAAAGCTTTTCGGTGTGTACGAGCACTCGCTTGACTACAAGCGTTCGATCCTGTTCCGTGGCTTTGACGACACCTTCAAGGTGCCCCATTCCCGCCACACCACCTGCCACCGCGAGGACATTGAAAAGGTGCCCGAGATCCGCATCCTGGCAAGCTCTCCCGAAGCGGGCGTATTTGCCTGCATGACCGAGCGCGGCAGACAGGTATTCATTACCGGTCACTCGGAATACGATGCAGACACGCTCAAGAAGGAATACCTGCGCGACAAGAACGCGGGGCTGCCCATTGAGCTGCCCAAGAACTACTTCCCCGATGACGACGAGACCCGCGATCCCATCGTCAGCTGGCGTTCCTGCGCAAACCTCTTGTATTCCAACTGGCTCAACTATCTGGTCTATCAGACCACGCCTTATAACATTGAGGAAATTCAATAAAACAAAGCATAACGGCTACCGTTTCGGCAGCCGTTATTGTTAGTTGAATATTCTTGACAAGCATATTGGCTTTTGCTATAATGAATTCACATACAACCGTAAGAAAGCGAGGACGCATAAATGGCTTTTGGTATGCCTACACTGATTGAAACCAATGATCTGGAAGAATGTGCTCAGCTTTGTAAAGAGTTAGGACTTGTTTTCATTGAAATCAGTATGAGTTTGCCTCAATATACCCTTAATTCCCTTGACGTAGCAAAAGCTTGTGAAATTGCCAAGCAATATGGAATATTTTATACCATCCACCTTGACGAAAACGTAAATTTCAGCGATTTTAACACCTATATAGCTGACGCAAGCAAACAGTATATTTTAAATACGATTTCACTCTGTAAGCAAATGCACATCTCCACAATCAATATGCATTTTCATCGCGGTGAGCATTTTACTCTGCCAGACAGAAAAGTGGATCTTTATGCCGTTTACAACGACCACTACAAAAATAGCGTTTACGATTTCCGCGATATGTGCGAGAAAGCCATCGGATCATCTGATATCAAAATCTGTATTGAAAATTGTAACGGATATCCCGATTTCCAAAAGCAAGGATTGGATATTCTTCTTGATTCACCTGTATTTGGATTGACCTTTGACGTTGGACACAATCATGGATGTAACGGCATAGATGAACCATACATTATTCAAAACGAGAAGCATCTGCACCATATGCATTTGCATGATGCCATAGGAAAGAAAAATCATCTTGCTCTCGGAACGGGCGAGTTGGATATACCGAAATATTTAGCATTTGCAGAAAAACTCCATTGCAACGTAGTTTTGGAAACAAAAACAATAGAAGGATTACGACAATCCGTTGCTTGGGTGAATCATAAAACAGGACGCGCACTATAAAGCCGTCCCCCCGGGGGAAGGAGGGGCCCCGTAGCGAATGCGCCCGGGGAGGAAGGGGCAGCGCGACGAATTAGGGAAAGTATTATTATATCAAAAAGCAAAAGGAGGTGCCATCAAGCATCTCCTAAAATATTCTGAACTGTTTGATCTATATAGTCACAAACTCTGTAAAAATCCTTATCGATACACCGATTGGGTATCCTTATCACTTGCAGACCGTAAGTTTCCAATTTTTCGGTTCTTAATTCATCCTTCCGCATACCTTGATCAGTTTCGTGTTGTCTGCCGTCCACTTCGATAATCAATTTAGCTTTGCTGCAATAAAAGTCGGCGATAAAATCGTCAATCATGGCCTGCCTGCGAAATTTTACGGGATATTTGCTCAAAAAATCATACCACAAGTGATTTTCTTGTCTTGTCGCATTGACATGATTGCGCATATATCGGGCTAACGGTTTGTTTTTCTTGTTGTAAGGCAGTGACATTCTTGACTCCTTAATTGTTCTGCTTTTGTAAGGTGTCCGTAAACAATTTTGCTATTCCAATCTGATCGCGCTACCCCTTCCTCCCCGATCGCATACGCTCCGGGGCCCCTCCTTCCCCCGGGGGGACGGCTTTTAGCGCGCACCAAAATTGTTCGCTTATCCTTGAGGGGTTACCCATGCAACGCTGATTTTTAACTAACAATTATGAAATTTTCTTGACCTTGAGCGTCATCTTGCATCTCTCTGCCTGCGCGCCGCGGATCTCGATCAGGTAGTCTAATACGATGACACCCTCGCTTTCAAGACGGTTATCCACCATCAATGCAAATACACCGATCTGAAAAGGCATGTAAGGCGTTTCATACGTGCAAAGATGGCGCACGCCGCGCTCAAAGACCAATGCGGTGCTGACCGCGCCCGTACGGATCATACTGACCGTTTTGGGGTCTCCCTTTGCATAAGAGATCACGGTCTGCGAGCCCTCCATACCGCTCAGCTCGCCCTCGTCGTATACGATCTCCACTCTGCCGCCACGCACACGCACCGCGCCCTGCGTGATCATTTCCAGGGTCTCGCCGTCCTGCTCACCTTCCAGCTGCTCCGGCACCATGATCTCCACGTCCTCTGTCAGCTCTGCAATCTCTTTTTCATATACCGCATCGAACAGGTTGGCTTTGACCGCACTGCGCTCGGATACAATGGACACGCTTACGTATTCTTTCATGTCAATCTCCTCGAAAAATACTCGTTTCCATATATTATAGTATATTCCGCTCTCTCTGTCAAGCACAAATTCAGCACTTCAATATTGTGTAGATTTCACAAATCTTTTTGTCAAGTCCCGTTTCTGCTTGACATTTCCCTTGTCGGGAAGTATAATAAAATGAATGGATATTCCCAAAATATTACATACGGAGGTTAACATGAAAAGACTTTTAGTATTGCTGCTTGCTGCGCTGATGCTTGCTTCCCTGCTTGCAGGTTGCGCGGACACCGGTGACACACCCGAGGACACAACAGCGGCTGAAGAGCAGACCAACGTGCTGGATAACCTGAACGTGCCCGACAAAAAATACGACGGCAAGGAATTTATGTTCCTGACCAGAGATGCTGCCGAGTGGACCACGGTTGATATTTACGCAGCAGAACAAACCACCGACCCCATCGTCGATGCAGTCTACCGCAGAAACGATATGATTCAGACCAAATACGACTTTAAGATCCTGGAAACGCAGGTGCAAGATCCGCTCGCTGCAGTTGAAAAGGACGTAAAGGGCGGTGCGGGTGAGTTTGACGCCATCGTGCAGAAGCTCGGTCAGTGCGCAACCATCGCAACCAAGAATTACTTGCATAATCTCAAAGACGTTCCTTACATGGACTTCGATCAGTCCTGGTGGGATCAGAAGGCGCTTGAGGGTCTTTCGATCGGTAACAAGGTATACTTTGCAACCGGTGATCTTCTGACCAGCGACAACGACGGTACCTTCATCGTTATGTTTAACAAGGACATTGCCGAAGACAACGGCCTTGAAAACATTTACGAGCTTGTCAACAACAAGGAATGGACCTTCCAGAAGATGTACGATATGGCAAAGGTTGCTGTCAAGGACCTCAACGGTAACAGCAAGATGGAGCACGACCAGGACGTTCTGGGTACTGCAACCACCACCAACTCCAGCTACTGCATGATGTATGCAGCAGGCATCGTCATCACGGCAAAGAATGAAAACGACATTCCCGAGTACGTACTGGACGTTGAGCGTGCAGTTGACGCCATTCCGCTTTCCTATTCTATTATCGGTGATAAGAACATGGCGCTGAACATGAACACCGCCGGTGGCAGCACCGACGTTGTGGAAAACGGCAAGACCTGCTTCGGTAACGGTCACGCGCTGTTCTTCCAGGAGTGCATGCAGTGCGTAATCCGTCTGCGTAGCTATGACGTAGAATTCGGCGTTGTCCCCTTCCCGATGTATAACGAGGAACAGGGTCAGTATTATTCCCACATGAACGAGGTTGGCGGCATGGTTTCCGTTCCCACCAGTGTTGTCGGTGATGATCTTGAGCAGATCGGTGCAGTTATCGAGACCATGGCTGCATACTCTGTTGACACTCTGACTCCTGCTTACTACGAGATCTCCCTGATCTCCAAGTCCACCAGAGACGAGGAGTCCAGACCTATGATCGATCTGATCCTGGCAAACCGTATTTACGACCTTGGCTACGTATTTGACTCCGCTTGGGGCGGTTACGTATACAAGATCGCAGAAAAGTTTATGGACGGCAAGACCAACGTTGCCTCCACTAAGCCCAACAACTTCAAGAAGCAGATGAACAAGACGCTTGCGATGTTCGATATCGATTATTAAAATCAAACAAAAAGCAAGGGAGCTGCCTGCAAAGGCAGCTCCCTTAAAACAGGTTTTACCAACCGCAAATACAACAAAAGGGGTACGGACACTTGGTTCGTACTCCTTTTCGCTTGCCTTTCCCGTTTTGGTTCGTGTGTTACATCATTCAGGCGTACTGCCTATCGATATTTTTTAGTGATATGCCTCGCACGGCTCGGCGTGATATTTTTGCTTCGCAAAAGTGATATTGCTCCCGCAGGTCGCAGTGATATTCTATTCGCCTTTGTAATTCCAAACGCGCGCAGCGCATATCACTGCCGAAGGCAATATCACGCACCAAGTGCATATCACTCGCCCCAGGCGAATAGAGTTGGGGAACCTGCTTGATCGCAGGTTCCCCACGGCAGCTCCCTTTTTATGCATCAATTCATAATGTCATGCTGCGCTGTGTCCGAGAACATTCTGCCCACGGCTTCCCCCAACGCGGGATGCTCGCTCATCATATCCTTGGCGATCACCTCGTCCGCTGCGGCAAACGCACTTGTCAGCAGATCGCTGTCCCCGCATTGCGATGCAAGCCTGAACTCCACGCCGCCGCTCTGCCGGATCGCGCCGCCTGCATTCTTGGCAAAAAAGTCACCGGGGCCTCTTTGCGCCAGATCCTGCTCTGCAATGGCAAAGCCATCGTAAGTGGTTTTCATGGTATTGAGTCTGCGTTTCGCCGTCTCGCCAATCTCACGGTCACTCATGCCGCCCGCAACCAGCACGCAATACGACTTGCGCTGTCCGCGTCCGACTCTTCCGCGCAGCTGATGCAGCTGCGAAAGCCCGAACCGCTCGGCATTCTCCACGATCATCAAGGTAGCGCGCGGCACGTTGACGCCAACTTCGATGACCGTTGTGGAAACCAGAATATCGATCTCGCCCGCCGCGAAGCGGTTCATAATATCGTCCTTTTCACGGGGCTTTAATTTTCCGTGCACAAATGCAACGCGATAGCCCTGCAACCGCTCGGCAAGCTGCTCGGCATACTGCACCGCCGCCTGCAAGGGCGGCTTGCTCTCACCGCTCACGCCGATCTCCTCCAAGAGCAGATCCTCGTCACTCTCCTGCTCCTCAACCGCAGGACACACCACATATACCTGTCCGCCCCCGTCCACGTTCTTGCAAATAAAGGCATCCAGTCGCTCGCGGTAGCTTTGGTTGACCGCAAAGGTATCCACCCTCTGTCTGCCGGGCGGCATGGTATCGATACGGGAGACGGCAAGATCTCCGTACATAACCAGCGCAAGCGAGCGCGGAATGGGGGTCGCGCTCATGCAAAGCAGATGCGCGTGCGCATTCTTATCCGAAAGCTTGGCGCGCTGCGCCACACCGAAGCGGTGCTGCTCGTCTGTGATCACCAATCCGGGGGCGGCAAATTCCACGCCCTCGGACAAAAGGGCTTGCGTGCCGACCACGATCTGCACGCGCTGTTTTTCATCCTCGGCTGCAAGGGCTGCGTGCACCTTCTTCTTTTGCGCGGGCGTCATAGCCCCCACCAACAGCGCACATCGCATGCCCAGCTTTTCAAAATACGGTGCAAGATCGGCATAGTGCTGTCTTGCCAGAATTTCGGTCGGCACCATGATCGCCGCCTGCCTGCCGCTTTGCACCGCGATCACCGCGGCGGCTGCCGCACACACCGTTTTGCCGCAGCCCACGTCGCCAACCACCATGCGCGTCATGGCGTATGGCATTGCCATATCCGCCCGGATCTGCTCCACGGTGCGCTTTTGTGCGTCCGTCAGGTCGTAAGGCAGCAGCGAAAGAAACGCGGTCAGGTCGTTGTTTTGGCACGCGGGTGCGGAAACCGGCTCCTTGGTATGACTTGCAGAGCGCAGCCCCACGCCAAACAAAAACAATTCCTCAAACATCAGCCTGCGCTTAGCAATCTCCACGCCTGCAAGGTCGGTGGGCGTGTGCATGGCGCGCAGCGCAAACGACAAGGTGCAAAGTCCCTCGCGCGTGCGTATTTCCTCGGGAATGGGGTCCTCCAGCCCGCGCGCCGCAAGCGAGAGTGCCATTTCCATGTGCTGTCCGATCTGCTTGGAGGAAAGCCCCTCGGTCAGCGGATACACGGGATGCAGGGGCGGCAGAGGCTTGCCCTCGGTGACCGGCTCAGCCACGGGTGAGGTCATATGATAGCGTTTGCCGTCAAACTCCACCTTACCGTAAAAGCGGAACTGGCTGCCTACCGGGAACATACTTTGCACGTAGTCCTGATTGATATACACGATCTCGCAGTCGCCGCTATCGTCAAACGCACGGAACTTGACAAGCGTCATGCCTTTACGGATCATGGCGCGGCGCGGCTGCGTGGCAACCGTCATGATCACCGACGTCTTGCTTTGCCCGTCGCATTCGCAAAGACGCTTGACGTTGCCGCGGTTTTCATACGCGCGCGGAAAATGATACAAAAGATCCCCCACGGTATATACACCGAGCCTTGCGTAAGCCGCCTGCTTGGCAGGACCTACACCGCGCAATGCCGTGATCGACATATCTCTGACGTCTTGCATATCGTTCCCCCCTCTCAAAGATTCATTAACCATATTATAGCAGATAACGCACGGATAGTCAATAACAAAACGGGAAACCGCACGTGCGGTTTCCCGTAGAATTTATACGTCATCGCAAAGTCTGTAGCCTCTGCCGCGTAAAGTGCGGATCAGACGTCTGCCGCCAATGCTCTGCGCCTTTTTGTTGATGGCACACACGTGCACCGAAACGCTTGCGGCGTTTTCTCCTGCATCGTAAGTGCCCTTTTCCAGTAAGGCATGCACAATGCCGAATTCGGCAGGAGTCAGGCGTAAGGGATATCCGAGATACAGATAATCCTCACCGTAAAGGCAAAGCACCTGCATCAATCCTTTTTCTTGCCAAGGCTTACAGCGCCAAGGCAAAGGATCGCTACGAGCATCATGCCGCCTGCAATCGCCTTGCAGCCGCCCTTTGCTTCGGGCTCGGTCCCTTGTTCGGACTCGGGCTCGGTCACAGCATCGGTATCGGGCATGCTTTCGGGATCGGTTTCGGTTTCGGTCTCGGTTTCGACATGATCGGGCACGTACTTGTCTTCACCCGCAGCCTTTTCTGCAAGCGTGATAACGGTCTCTGCAAGCACGTCATTGGTCACACCGGGAATGTAGTTCTGGTAAACGTAATTCAGTCTGCCCAAGGGTGCCATATCACCGTCGATATAGAAATCTGCCATTTCGTCCAGCAGCGTATCGGAATCTGCCCACTTGAACTGCATGCAGATCTGATTGTAGTAGGTCACGCCGATCATTTCCATGGGCACCGCGATCATCATCTGATTGCCCTTGACACGGTAAGAAACGGTACCGCAATCGGTAAAGCCGTACTTGCCATCCGTGCCCGTGTACTTTGCTACGGTGGTGGTAAAGTCTTCGCTTGCGTTATAGTTGACGATATAATCGTAGCCGTACCAGCCGGTCTCCACGCTGCCGTCCACGTCAAGGAACAGCTGCATCCAGGAGGTATCGGCAACGGGCTTGCAGATATCGTCAGCCGTCTGCGCGTAGAAGTACAGATAGGTGGTATCCTGCGTGACCTTAGCGGAAACGATATCGTTTCTGCCGGTGGTGTTGGTCATGGTCTGCTTGCCGAATGCCATGCCGTTTCTGTCCACGGTGTCACCCTCAACGTCGTAGTAGGTCACGGCAACCTTATCCCACTGTGCAAAGTCACCCGTGACGTTGATGGGATTGCGTGCATCCTGCACGATCATGGGTGCTGCACCCTTGAGTGCCTGCACGTTGTAGATCAGCTGCATGTAGTAGTTATCGAAATAGTAGTCGGTAATGGTCATTTCCACGTCGCGGCTGAACTCCAGAGAGGAGGTATCCACGAAGCAGATCGTGCCGTCATTGGTAGGCTGGCGCTGTGCGACCCATTCGTTCCAACCCGTCACAAGCACGTACTTGACGTCCTTGGAGAGTGCTCTGTCAAACTGATACTGGAAGTTGATGCCCAGCTTATAGGAATCGGGAGTCAGCAGGTCGTAGGTGCCGTTGTAGGAGCGTCCGCGATTGCTGCGGTCACCGTAGAATGCGGAGTCGCTGAAGCGGACGGTTCCCGCATGCTGCGCCATGGAAACGCTGATTGCCTCACCCTTGCCATCATGCTTGAACACGCGCTGCGGCCACTGGAAATCCATCCAAGGCCAGGAGTTGCTCTTGGTAGACTCGTTGGGCCACTGAGGCAGACGAATGCTGAAGAAGCCGTTGACGTTGTCCTCTTCCTCTGCAATGATCAGGGGCTTGCCGTCCACGTACAGCCAGGTATCGGGATACTGGTTTTTGGAGTAGATCTTATCGTAAAGTCTCTTGACAACGTCCTTGCTGCTGGAGTGGGTGTAGAACACGATCTGCGGTGCATCGTAGCCCCGCTGGTTCATCTCGTGGCACACTTCCATGAGCTTGATGGCATTATTGTAATATTCATAGCCATTGGTTACGTCAATATAAAGGAAGTCTACGTTTGCATTGGACAAAAGCTCCATGTGCTTGCGCATGACCCACTGGTCGCTGGAGTAATAGTAACCGTACAAGGGCTCTGCAAAGTAGTGCATCTGACCCACGGGGCCCCATGCCGGGCAGGTCTGGGTATTAAACGCCTTATCACCGTACTTTTCCACGATATGCGTCATATCCCAAGCGCCGGTATCCTGGTGCTCACCCATCCAAAGGAAGTAGAAGATACCTACGTAGTGCTCACCGTTCTGTCCGTACACACCGACGGTGTAAGGATCGGACTCAATCTGCTTGTGGTTCTTCAGGGTGTACTGCGAATACTGGGTATACAGGCTTCTGCCGAGATCGTCCGTGCCTGCGTAGCCGCCAAATACGTAGTTGGCGTTATTGGGTACGGTATAGCTGACGGTCTCACCGTTGAGCAGATAGGAGATGGTAACCTCCTTGCCGTCTGCGGATACCGCATACTGCAGGCTACCCTGGTAGGTGTCAAGCGAGAAGACAGGATTTTCGGACGCGGTAGGATCAGCCCAATCCACCTGCTTATTTGCCTCTTCCTCTTCCTGACGCTTGGATTCCTCTTCAGCCTTGAGCTGCTCTTCGTACGCGACGTACTTCTTATACTCCTCAAGGTTAAAGTTATTGGCATCTTCCTCGGTAGAAAAGAATGCAATATACGCAATATCAATGGTCGTCTGACCGTTTACAAACGCACCGTTCGCCATGGGGTCAAGGCGCAGGATATTCAGCGAAGCATTGGAATTGCCCCAAGCGTCGCAATGTATAATAATGGTTTCCCACTCACCGGTTGCATCCCAGTTCCAGCTCATGTGCGAGCCGTTATGACCCATTTCCACGCCGTCATTTCTCTGCACAAAGAACTCGCCCTGGGCAGGAAGATCGGTACGGTAGAAGATGCGCGCGTACTTAGCCTCTGTACCCTTGATACCGGGTTTGCCAAGCCAGACGTAGGGGTCGCTACCGTCGATACGGAAGGTATAGTAGCCCTCGTTTTCAGTGTGCACGGTATCGTGACCGTTCTGAAACTCCTCCGAGGCAGAATCCAAGCTGAAATCGTAGATAAGATTCGGCTTGGAGGTCTCAAACGTGGTGGAATCGGATGCGGACACAGACAGATCGTCAAACGTCAGCCTGTTCCCCGTGGTCGCGGTGGAATTCGCATTGGAGAGATTGGTCAGCGAGGTGACCACGCTCTCCCCACCCGCACGTGCACCGCTCATGGCAATCGCACCCATGACGGTAACGACGCAAAGCGCAAGAGCCACGATCAAAAAGATACGTTTTTTCATAGTGATTTCCTTTCTGCAGATCAGATTGGGACATGCCGCCCAAAGGCAGCTTCATACATTGATATTATAACAAAACAAACGCCGAAATGCAATAGCACCTCGGCGTTTTTGGATACATGTACAATTTTACCCTTACTTTTTTGGAACATATAACGCACGCATGGCGTTGAGCACGGCAAGAATCATGACACCCACGTCGGCAAAAATGGCAACGATGGGAGGCAGCGTGCCGATAAACGGCAAAAGGCTGAGAATCAGTACCACCAGCTTGACACCGATGGCAAACACGATATTCTGCCGCACGATGCGCAGCGTTCTGCGGCTGATCTGAATGGCAGTTGCCACCTTGGCAGGGTTATCATCCATGAGCACCACGTCGGCTGCCTCGATTGCGGCATCCGAGCCGAGTGCGCCCATGGCAATGCCGATATCACCGCGTGCCAGTACGGGGGCATCGTTGATGCCGTCACCCACGTATACCACCTTGCCCTTGGCAGACTTCTCTGCGAGCAGCTGCTCCAGCTTTGCAACCTTACCGTCGGGCAAAAGCTCGCTGTGCACCTCGTCCACGCCTAGCTTTTCACCAATGGCTTTACCGGTCGCGGATGCATCCCCGGTCAGCATAACCGTCTTTTTGATACCCAGCTTGCGCAAGCGTGCAATGCCTGCGGCAGAGTCGGGCTTGATCTCATCGGACACGATGATGTGCCCTGCGTATTCCCCGTCCACGGCTACGTGCACAACCGTACCCACCGCGTCACATTCATTCCACTGCGCACCGATGCTGCGCATGAATTTGCGGTTGCCGACGCAGACCAGACGTCCGTCAATCAGTGCCTTGATGCCGTGTCCTGCGATCTCGCGCACCTCGCCAACGCGGCTGTTGTCCACCTCTTTGGCGTACGCCTGCTTGAGCGAGCGCGAAATGGGATGGTCGGAATAGCTCTCGGCGGTTGCGGCGAGGTCAAGCAATGCCTGCTCGTCGATCTTTTCGGGATGGATCGCCGTGACCTTGAAGTTGCCCTTGGTCAGCGTGCCGGTCTTATCGTATACAACGGTTTCGGCATGTGCCAAGGACTCAAGATAGCTTGATCCCTTGATCAGAATACCCTGACGCGATGCACCGCCAATGCCGCCAAAGAAGGACATGGGTACAGAAATGACCAGCGCACAGGGGCAAGAAATAATCAGGAAATTGATGGCGCGCAGGATCCATTCGCTAAAGGGAGCGGCATCAAAGCCGCTGACAAGTCCAATGATCACGGGCGGCAGCACCGCAAGTGCGGCAGCCGAGCACACCACAATGGGGGTATACCAGCGCGCAAAGCGGGTGATGTACGCCTCGCTCTTGGATTTTTTATCGCCCGAGGTCTCCACCAGCTCCAAGATCTTGGATACCGTGGACTCACCGAACTCCTTGTCCACACGAACGCGCAAAACGCCGTTCATGTTAATGCAGCCGCTGATGACCGCGTCACCCACCGAAACGTCGCGCGGGTTGGATTCACCCGTCAAGGCAACGGTGTTCAGGCTGCTCTGCCCTTCCGTGACCGTGCCGTCCAAGGGCACCTTTTCACCGGGCTTGATGACGATGATATCGCCTACGGCAACCTCGTCGGGGAAAACTTCCTCGATTTTGCCGTCACGCTCCACGTTGGCGGTGTCGGGGCAGATCTCCATTAAGGACGCGATCGCGCTGCGGCTCTTGCCCACCGCGATGCCCTGGAACAGCTCGCCCGTCTGGTACAGCAGCATGACCATGACAGCCTCGAGGTATTCGGGCTCCTGATCGGGGAAAAGACCGATCGAAAGCACGCCCACCGTGGCGATTGCCATGAGGAAATTCTCGTCAAACACCTGCCCGTGCAAAATGCCTCGCAGGGCTTTCCACAAAATGTCGTAACCGATGATGAAATACGGCACTAAGTAGCACAGCGCAGCCGCCCAATCGGGAAGATGTAGGTGTCCGTGGTTTTCACCGAAATGGCTGTGTCCGCCGATCAAAACGTGGCAGGCAATCAGCAAAGCAGCCGACAGGACAATGCGCACAAGTACCTTTTTTTGACTTTTTTTGAGCTTCATTACTTGATAATTACCTTGCAATCGGAATCGACCTTTTTGACCGCCTTGACGATCTGGGGAATGATCTCCTCAAACTTATCCTCGTCTGCCTCCACGGTCAGTCTCTGCGCCATAAAGCTGACGCTTGCGTAGGTCACGCCCTCGATCTTCTTAATGCCCTCTTCCATCTTGGCAGCGCAATGTGCGCAATCGAGGTCTTCCATTTTGAATACTTTTTTCATATCATATCTCCTTTCAAAAGGCATATTTCTCTGTTTAGCATTATACTCCAAAGCCATAATTTTGTCAAGAGAATATCAAAATATCGCATCCCCCGCGTGTCATCCGGCGCACCGTCACCCCGTGTGTCATCCTGAGCGAATGAGCGCACAGCGCGAATGAGTCGAAGTTTTGCAAAGCGAAGTGTCCGCAAGCGGACAAGAAGCGGAGCAAAACCGCGAGCGCGACGCACGGAAGCGCACAGCGGGATCTGCAAACGGTTTTTGACACGCCGCCTGCAGAAGTTGCATTCGATTGTAATCGGCATGGGCGGCTTTCATCCTCGTAAACCATTGTATCAAAAACAGTTCAAAGACTGAGCAAGCATTGAGAAAATCCCTCGCAGATCCCTTCCTCGTCTGTGCTTTGCACAAACTCGTCGGTTTTGCTTCATTCCGCTTCGCTTCATTACGCAAAACTTCGACTCGGTTGCTACGCAACCTTCGCTCAGGATGACACTCGGGGTGACGCGTCGCCAAGGACGATACTTGGGTGGCACTTGACATCCCTTAAAGTATATGCTAAAATAAAACTGTAAAATATTTTTGTCTTTTTTCATAAAATCGCGAACTTTTTCACCCCAAAATGCGTCTATATAGGTAGTATTCTTCAAACGCAAAGGAGGAATAGCGGATGTTTTGGATCAACTTTTTAAGATACGTATTGCTTTGTTGGAGCCTTGGATTGCTCTCCTATGCCTCAGGAGAAATGACAGTCATGCCCGATGATCCGATTTGGTTAATTATCAACGTAGTATTGAACCTGCTCATAACCGCAATTTCTTTTAGGCTGTTTGGAAAATACGTTTTCAAATCAAAGAAACTCACGCAAATTGAAAGCAAGTGCTTCGCAGGACTTTGCGCAATCGGTATTTCATTGGTCTATCTTTTCATCTCGTTTTCGATTATGTACTTTGTTTTGTAAAAACAGCATATAGGGCGGCATGGACACATGCCGCCCTATTTTCATTCAATGAACATTTTTCTCTTTACATCCTTGTCAAAATATGATATACTGGAAGCATCAAACAAACGGAGGACACTATCATGCCCGTTATCGTTTCCGACAAGCTTTGTGCACTTGACGTCAAAGACGTGAAAATGCACGGCATATTTGACGACAAGCTGCGCCTTGTATGTGAGCAGACGCTCAAAAAGATTGACATGCACGCGCTGGCGGATTATTTCCGCTACCGCACAGACGCCTTTGCCACGGGTGAATTCTGGGGCAAGCTGATGCGCGCTGCTTGCATGACATACGCTTACACGCGCGACGAGGAGCTGGCTTGCGTGATCAGAACCGCTGTGGACGATCTGCTAAGTTTGCAGGACGCGGACGGTGACCTGAGCACCTGCCAAAAGGCGACCCAGCCCAAGGGCGCATGCGGCAGTGACCTTTGGGAACGCAAGTACGCGCTGATGGGTCTTTTGGAATATTACCGCGTGTTCGGTGACGAGCGCGCGCTTGACGCCTGCCGCCGCGTGGTGAAATACACCAACGATCAGGTCGGTGCCCCGCCCAAGACCCCCATCACCGAGACGGGCTGGGCGTTTTATGGCATTGAGTCCTCGTCCATTCTCGATCCGCTCATGCAGCTGTACGCCATCTGCGGCGAGCCTGCCGCCATGGAGCTTGCAAAGCACATCATCGAAGTGGGATGCTGCAAGCGCGAGCATCTGTTTGACGCGATCCGAGGCGGCAAAGACCCTTGGGAGATCGGGGGCAACGGTGTGCCGAAAGAATCGATTGCCAAAGCATACGAAATGATGTCCTGCTTTGAGGGACTGCTGGGCTACTATGCAAATACCGGCGACGCACAAGCCTTGGATACTGCCCTGCTCTTTTGGAACAAGGTGTACGAGCAGGAGATCACGCTGCTTGGCTCGGGCGGTGCGGACGCGCCGCGCAATCTTGGCCCCGGCACGGGCGAGCAATGGAATCTGACCCGATCTAACCAGACCAATCCCGATATTGACCTGATGATGGAGACCTGCGTGACCGTCTACTGGATGCGCCTTTGCTACCGCCTGCTTGCCTTGACGGGCGAGGTCAAGTACGCCGACGCGCTGGAGGTCAGTCTGTATAATGCCATCGTGGGTTCTATTCGCCCCGACGGGCAGTTCTTTGAATACTTCCCCAAGTTCAACGGCAAGCGCAATCCGCGCGTCAATTTCTCCTTTAACATAGAGGGCTTTGACCTTTCCTGCTGCACGGCAAACGGACCCACAGGTCTTGCCATGGCACCCTATCTGTACGCCATGAAGACAGAGACGGGCGGCGTGCTCAACCTGTACGAAAACGGCAGCTTTACGGTAGGCGGCGTGCGTTTTGAGGTTTCCTCTCGCTATCCCCTGCTCGGCTCTGCCGTGCTGACCGTGACCGACTCCGATAACGACACCCCCATGACACTGGGTCTGCGCGTGCCCTCGTTTGCTGAGGACTATTACGCCATTTGCGACGGCAAACTGCTCCCCGGTCAGCCCGGCACGTATCTGGAGATTGAGCGCACGTGGCACAAGGGCGACACGATCACGGTCGCCTTTGACATTCCGCTTGTCTGCCACCCCGCGCCCAAGGGCGACAACCGCGCAGGCGACAACTTCTGCGCCTTTACCTACGGTGCGATCCTGCTCTCGCGCGACAACCGCTACGATGCCGATCCGCTCGCGCCCGTAAGCAGCACCACCGTGACCGACTACCGCGTCATGCCGTCCGACCTTGGTGGCTACCTCAAAGCCGAGGTGCAGACCGAGCGCGAGCTTTTGACGCTGATCGACTACGCATCCGCAGGCAACGCTTGGAGTGAAGATTCTTTGTTTGCATCCTGGATTCCCACCAAGGAGACTTGATATGACCACGTTCAAACGCATTTTAATGGCTTTGCTTGGTACGTCCCTGCTTTGCACGGGCTTGATGATGCCCACCGCTGCGCAAGGCTCGACCGACCCCTATACGCAGTCGCTGATCGACAAGGGCTTTCCCGCCTCCTATGCCGAAAAGCTGACCGCCCTGCACGCCCTGCACCCCACGTGGGAGTTTGATCCGCTGCCCATCACCGACATGAAGGCGCAGTACACCTGGGAATACGTGCTGGGGCAGGAAACCGACAACCCCAAGCGCAACTTAATCAACAAGGGCAACAGTTACGTGCCCTATCGCCATGCCACCAATACCGAGCTTTACGATTCGGGTTGGTATCAGGCATCCTACGAGGCGGTCTCTTACTTTATGGATCCCGAAAATTTCCTCAACGAAAAGGATATTTTCATGTTTCAGGATCTTTGCTACTCGGACACCGTGACCCCTGCCATCGTGGAAAGCGCGCTGGCGGGCACGTTTATGGCGGATGCCATTCTGTACGACGACGTGACTTATGCCGCTTACCTGGTCAAGGTGGGCAAAGAGCTCAACGTTGATCCCTTGCACTTAGCGGCAAGATTGCGACAGGAGCAGGGCGTGAGCGGTAACAGCCCCTTGATCAAGGGTGCGTGCGGCGACAAGCTTTGGTATTACTACCAAAACAACGTACAGACCGAGGACGGCAAGCAGATACTTGCGCCCGCATCGGGACACACCGAGTCCTCGCTGACAGCCTACAACGGTCTTTACAACTACTTTAACATCGGTGCTGCGGGCACGGGCTATTTTGCCATTTATCTTGGTGCTATGAAGGAAGCGCAAAAAGGCACCGAGGAAATGGCAGAGGCTTGGGGCGGCAATGCCTCTTGGGATACCCCCGAAAAGGCAATTTACGGCGGTGCTTACAAGCTGACAAACAAGTACGTAGGCGACTACCAGAACACGCTTTACCTGCAAAAATTCAACGTTGACCCCCGCTCCTCGCGTAATTTCTGGGGGCAGTACATGCAAAACGTGGGTGCCGCCGTCAGCGAGGCGCGCACCATCTTCAATTCCCTGTACGCCTCCGAGTGCCTCGAGCTGCCCTATCACTTTTTAATTCCCGTGTACGAGGGCAAGCCCGCGGTCAATCCCGACCCCGCAAACGGTGCATGCGACACCTATGCGGCAGCCAATACCATAGTGCACGTGGAAAGTGCCCTGCGCGCGCCCGTATCTACCCAGCCCATGCTTGACGCGATTACCACCAAGTCCTTGACCATGGTGGAGGGTGAGCCCATCACGCTGACGCTGAACGCCCACGCCACGCGCGGCTTTGGTCGCTACTTTGTGCGCGTAAACGGCGGCGAGCTGCAAGAGCTTGCAAGCGAATATGACAAAGCCGCCAAGCCCACGCTGCTTGACAAAAACGGCGCAGGCAGATACCCCAACACGGTGCATTTTGATTGCTCGACCTTGACACCGGGCGAATATGACCTGTTGATCATCGGTCAGCTCGAAAACCCCGACAAGGCTTGCCCCCATTACGTTTTGGCAAGCGTGCACATGACCGTCGTCAAAGCACCCGAAACGCAAGCCGTCACCACCAAGCCTGCCGAAACCGAGAAAATCGAAACGCAAGCCCCCACAACCGATACCGTATCCACCGAAGTGCAGACACAATCCCCCACCGAGCAAGACGGATGCGGCAGTATGATCAGCACAGCGGCACTCGTAATTCTCGTTGCTTGCGCGGTTGTGACTGTAAAGAAAAAACGGTAATACAAAAAAGAGAGAACTTGACGTTCTCTCTTTTTTGTGTATTGCCATAGATGCGACTTATGAATCGCCCAGCAGTTTCACAGGCCCGAACAGTCCCGACGGGGTGATGGGCATGCAATGCGAAAATCTGTCGCGGTGCTTGCCCACAAGGGTGTTTGCCACCTCGACCGTAACCGTGTTCTCCCCCGCCTGCAAAAGCGAAGCGATCGGGAACGCATAGGGTGTTGCGATGCGGATGCCCGCATACTGACCGTTGACGTATACCTTTGCCGTCTGCCCCACTCTGCCAAGATCAAGCACAGCATTTGCAGGCACTTGGTCAAGAGCAAGCGTGAAAGTATAGCGCATCAAGCCCGAGAAGGCAGGCTTTTCCGAAGCAGCTGTGATATTGGTCAGCTTGTCGGTGGTTTTATACGCATAGAACGCGCCAAGATCCTCCGAGTCTGCAAGCTCTATCTGATACGTAGGCGCAAGAACGGTTGCCTTTGCGGGTGCGCAAAGTGCGGGCAGGTCTGCAGCCTCGCCGCCGAACACCAAAATTTCGGATTGTCCGGGCAGCAGCTCAACCGTGATCTTGCCGTCCGCAGTCGTGTCGGCATACGCGCTGTCCTCGATCATGCGCAGTCTTGCAAAGTCACCCTGCACGGGCAGCGTAACGGTTGCACGCGCGGTATTGACGCTGTCCTCGTTAAAGAACATGAACACGTCCGCACCGTCTCTCTTGACGTGATAGTGACGCAACAAGGGGCAGTTTCCATCGACCTTGATATCTGCAAGACCCAGCGCAAAAATGCGTGCGGGCAGCTCCTTGGCACTTACCACCTCGCCCTCAAAGCCCTCGGGTCTGCCCTCGCAGAGCAGCACGGGCACGCCCGCCTCGCAAAGACGCTTGACCTGCGTCCGGGTCGCCTCGGGCAGTACCTTGCCGTAAGGCACGACCAGTGCACCGTACGCTTCACCGTTGACTATCAGCTTACCGCCGCAAATCTCGGCTCTCTCCAGCGTTTCAAGACAGATGATATCATAGCACAAATGCGCGTCCAAAAGTGCCTTGGCGGGTACTTGGGTAAAGATATAATCACCCTTGCCGTTCATCCATTCGCCCTCGGCGTGGTACAGCACGGCGCAGGAGGTGATATGCTCACCGCCATACAAGAGGTGCGCCGCCTTGTTGGTATATTGCATCAGATGCGTAAAGCCCTCAAACTGGGGATCGTGCCCCTCTGCGCCAAAGTGCGGTGGGCAATCGGGGTCGGGATAATCGGGCGAAAATGCGTGGGGAATAAAATGGTTGATGCCGCGCACCAACAAAAAATCCGTGATCCACTTCATCATGGTGCTGCCCTCTGCCCAGCCGTATGCGCCAAACTCCTCGCACAGAGCTCTGCCCTTCATGCGCGGATACTGGTGCGCCAAGGATGCGCCCAGCTGACCCAGCACGTAATGATAGAACGCAGGGTCGGAGAGACCCGTGCCAAGGCTGGCGTTATGAATATGGTGCGCCATACCCGGCATGACCTGATGCAGCACGATATCAATGCCCGCCATATCCTGCCCTTCGAGCGCACGGAAATAGTGCCCCGCGCCGACTGCTGCACGCGCATGACAGTTGTAGTCCTCGATAATGTGACCGATATACATCACGCCTCTCTCACGGCACCAGTTACCAAGCATGCCGCTGAAATTATCGCGGTACAGCGTGGTGATGGCGTTCATATATGCAAGGCGCGTCACAGGTGCATGCTCGCTTGCATACCACAGCTCGCCCATATAAGGCAGCGCGTACTCGCCCAGCTCCTTGCTCATCAGCTCGATCACACGAGGATTGTACGGCAGAGCCATACCCACCGTGCCAAGAGGACGCTCGTGTCCGCTGGGGTCAACGGGATGGCGGGTCGCCATAGCGTTTGCAAACATGGGCTCATCCGAGAAAAAGCCCATAAACGTCGTACCAAAGTACTTGGCGTAATGCTCGTAGTGCGGCTCGTAAACCGCCTCCAGCATGACGCGGCAGGACTCCGCACTCGTCATGTCGATATAGTTATCTCTGTTACCTCTGCGCGTATTGGTATAGATATACACGCGCCAAAGCCCCTCGGGCACGTCAAAATACGCGTTGCCCTCGGTCAGCGTGGGTGTCAGATCGACATAGCCGCCCGTGGTCTCCTCGCCCTCGTCGGTGCGCTTGAAAGCGTACACACCAAGGATCTCGTCGTCCGCCCACGTCTTGCTGACAAGGAAGGCGGTATCGGGCGCGGGACCCATCACGTCAACGTGCTCCTCGATGATCTCGCGCTGGCGCAGCTCGGGGTATTTTTTCTCGATCAGACCGTTGGCGTACCCCGTGGGATATTTCTTATCATCCAATATCCAGACCTGCATGCCGCGCTTTTCGCACTCGGTAAGGATAATATCCATATCTGCCCACCAGCCCGGACCGCAAAAGTCGGGATGCGGACGGGATTCCGCGCAAAGTGCGCGACAGCCGCTTTGATAAATGCGCTCGATCTGCTCGGGAATTTTATCACGGTGCGTACCGTGTTGCCAATAAAAGGGCAGCAGATAGTTATTCTCTTTGCCGCCAAGTACCTCGGCAAGTCTTGTGTCCTTCATCGCGTTATGCAAGCGTCTCGGGCAGCTTTTTACCGCCCAGCAGGTGGAAGTGCAAATGCTTTACGCTCTGGCAGCCGTCCTCACCGCAGTTGGTGATGACGCGATAGCCGTTTTCCAGTCCCAGCTCGGCTGCGACCTTGGGGATCGCCTCAAAAATCTTTGCCACGTACAGGCTGTTCTCTGCATTCACAGCATCAGCGCTGTCCATATGCTGCTTGGGCACAAACAGCACGTGTACGGGTGCCATGGGTGCGATATCGTAGAATGCGTAAACGTATTCGTCCTCATAGACCTTCTTAGAGGGGATCTCCCCTGCGATAATTTTGCAAAACAGACAAGACATATTGGTGGACTCCTTTACAAAAGTATAAGATTATGCTATAATTGTAGCATAATCGCATGTATTTGTCAATAAAAGTGAGGTAACTTATGCCATATTCCGCATTCCCCGATCTTTGGGAATATCTCAAACATACAAGTAAACATATCGTCATGTACGGCATGGGCAACGGTGCCGATAAGATCCTTGCCGTGGCAGAGGCACGCGGCATTGAAATCGAGGACTTTTTTGCCAGCGACGGCTTTGTGCGCGGACATTCCTTCCACGGCAAGCGCGTGCTTTCCTACAGCGAAGCGAAAGAAAAATACGGTGCGGATCACATGATCGTGCTGCTCTCGTTTGCCTCCTCCCTGCAGGGCGTCATGCAGACTATCCTGCGCGTTGCCGACGAATGCGAGCTGTACGCCCCCGACGTGCCCGTGTTTGGAGATACGCTGTTTGACGCAGACTTTTACGCATCTCACAAATCCGAATTTGACGCCGCACGCGCCCTGCTTGCGGACGAGGAATCGGTACGCGTATTCGATCACATCATTCGCTACAAGCTGACGGGTGACCTGAAATACTTGACCGCGATAGAAAACGATCCCGACGAATCGTTCGGGCAGATCCTGCCCTGCGCCGATTTTCGCGTAGCGGTCGATCTGGGTGCATACAACGGGGACTCTGCACGCGCCCTGATCCCTTATGCGAAAAATCTGCAAACTCTTCACGCACTTGAGCCTGATGCACGCAATTATCGCAAGCTTTGCGCATATGCTGAAACAGAGGATCGGTTCAAAATACTGCCCTTGCAATGCGCTGCATGGAGCGAGGACACAACGCTGACCTTTGATGCCTCCGGCAACCGCAACGCGGGTGCCGCGCAGAATACCTCAACCGTGCTGCAAGGACGCACGGGCAAGGTGGTAGAGGTGCAGGCGCGCAGCGTGGACAGCGTATTGGGCGGTGCAGGCTGCGACTACGTCAAGTTCGACGTAGAGGGCTCGGAAGCACAAGCTTTGCAGGGTTGCCGCGAAACAATTGCAAAATTTGCTCCCGCGCTGCTGGTCTCCTGCTATCACCGCAGCGAGGATCTCTACGCACTCCCCCTGCTTGTCAAATCGCTCTGCCCCCAATATTCGCTCTATTTGCGCCGTTTTCCCTATTTCCCCGCGTGGGATATCAATTTGTATGCAATAAGTGGGGACAAAATGTGACAAATATCGCATTTGATATTGACAAATTGTAAATTGTCATATATAATAGTTGCAATGACAACTCGTCATGTAAATTTTATAGGAGGAAAATTATGCAGCTCAACGGTTTTGATAATTTCATTCTGAAGATTCCGAACACCGCAACCAATGTTTTCACTGAGCAGGAGAAGGAAAAGTACAACGTATGGAACATCGTTCTGTCCATCCTCAACTACCTCTTCCCTCTGATCAGCTTCATCATCGCACTGGTTCTGCGCTCCAAGGACAAGGAGTCCGCTCTGCTGGGTTACCTTGCTAACCAGGCTATCTGGATGTTCATTCTGTCCTTCCTCGGCTTCATCCCTTTAATCGGTGGTCTGGTTGTTCTGTTCCTGGGCGTTATCGTTATCTACGGTAACATCGCAGGCAAGTTCTTCGACCTGCCTCTGGTTGGCAAGATCAAGATCATCAAGTATTGATCTTACTTACCTAACAAAAAACGCTCGTGCATGGCGTGATACTCTTAACGGAGTATCACGCCAACTCTATTCGCCTGCGGCGAGTTATATTGCTACGCAGTGGTATTCGGCTTGCGCCGAGTGAATATTTCGCCGAAGGCGAAATTCCGCTGCGCGAGCTTTTAGGCGAATAGAATATCACTGAAGCCGTAAGGCTTCAATATCACTGTCGCGTTGCGACAATATCACTCTTTGCGCCAGCAAAGAATATCACTTATAAAAAGCAGAAAAGAGAGAGTTTTACGGAATTTTGTAACCGTATTGCTCTCTCTTCTGTTTTATCGCCAGTTTCGCATTTGTTTTACAAATGCATCGAGCTATGCCCATACCCTTATTTTATTCTCCGATAAGGACAACAGCCTATCGCACGAGCGTTTTTTGTTTTGGAGCGGATATGGAATCCGCCCTACGGGGGGCGCGGCAGGAGCAAGCCCCTGCCCTACGGGGGGCGCGGCAGGAGCAAGCCCCTGCCCTACCGGGATGCGGCAGGAGCAAGCCCCTGCCCTACCGGGATGCGGCAGGAGCAAGCCCCTGCCCTACCGGGATGCGGCAGGAGCAAGCCCCTGCCCTACCGG